>JAJYGS010000107.1 GCA_021785055.1 Nitrospirota bacterium
TTCCCTGGGGCGGCGGGATTCGCGCCCCGGAGCATCACTCCGACTCCCCGGAGGCCGTGCTTGTGAATACCCCCGGCATTACCGTCGTCCAGCCGTCCAATCCCTACGACGCCAAAGGGCTTATGACCGCCGCGCTCCGCTATGGAGACCCGGTCATATACTGCGAGCCGAAGCGCATATACCGCGCCATAAAGGCCGAGGTTCCGGACGAGGACTACGAGGTCCCGATAGGGAAGGCGAACGTTGTGCGTGAGGGGACGGACATTACAATTGTCGCGTGGGGCGCGATGATGCGCGAGGCGTTGAAGGCTGCCGAAGAACTCGCCGCAGACGGCGTGAGCGCCGAGGTAATCGACCTTCGGACGATTTCGCCGATGGACGGCGACACCATTGTAAGCTCCGTGAAGAAGACCGGCAGGCTACTCGTAACGCACGAGGCCCCGCGCACCGGCGGCATCGGCGCGGAGATTGCCGCGCGCGTTTACGAAGAGGCGTTCACTAGCCTGCTTGCGCCAATCGAGCGCGTGACCGGCTACGACGCCGTTATGCCGTTATTCAAGCTGGAGGACTACTACCTGCCGAATGCGAAAAAGATAATCGCGGGGGCGCGGAAGCTGCTTAACTATTAAGGTGAAACCATGGCCTACGAATTCAGATTCCCCGACATCGGCGAAGGACTGACCGAGGGCGAGATCGTCGAATGGAAGGTGAAGGTCGGCGATTTCGTAAACGACCACCAGGCGCTCCTTGAAGTGGAGACGGACAAGGCGGTCGCCGAAGTGCCCTCGCCTAAGGCCGGGTATGTCATCAATGTAAAGGGCGAACCCGGCGACATTATAAAGGTTGGCGAAGTGATAGCCGTCATAGGCGAGAAGGAAGAGCTCGGCGCGGCACAGGCGAAGGCGCAGGAAAAGCCGGCGGAGCCTGAGAAAAAGGCTCCCGAAAAACCCAGGCCCGAGGCCGGTCCACCGGCAGCCGGTCCACCGGCGGAGCCGCTCGACATATACGCGGAGCGGCTCGGCTCGGTGGGCGTAGTGGGAGAGCTGGAGGAGGCCCCGGAAGAAGAAGAGATGGAAGAGGCCGCGCAGAAGGCCGCGCCCTATCAACCCGTAAGGCCGCGCTCAGAGGCCCTGCCCAAGGACAGGATGCTGGCAAGACGGCTTGGCGTGGACTTAGAGCAGGTCCGGGGCACCGGCCCTAAAGGGCGCGTTACGGAAGATGACATCCGGAAGTTCGCGGGGCAGGGTGTCCCGGAAAAAGGCGCCAGGGAGCCGGAAGGCGCGCCGGGGCGGGACAACTGGGGGCCGGTTACGCGCGTGCCGCTTCGCGGGGTGAGAAGGAAAGTCGCCCATGCCATGACGGAATCTATAACGAAGGCCGCGCAGGTGACGACGACGGACGAGGCGGACGCCGGGCTTCTCTCGCTGATCAAGGAGAAGGAAAAGGAAGACGCGAGGGGGCAGGGGGTAAAGCTGACGCTGCTCCCGTTTATAATAAAGGCGGTCGTCGGGGCGCTGAAGCGGGACCCTTCCATGAACTCCGCCATGGACGACGAAACGGGAGAGATTGTATACAAGGAATACTACAACATTGGAATCGCCGTGGAGACGCAGGACGGGCTTATCGTGCCGAACATAAAGGACGCGGACAGGAAAACCATCCTCCGGATAGCGCGCGAGCTCGAAGACCTCTCCGGGCGCGCCCGTAAACGGACGCTCGACATAGGCGAACTCAAGGGCGGGAGCTTCACCATAACCAATTACGGCTCCATAGGCGGGATGTTCGCCACGCCGATATTAAATTATCCTGAGGCCGGCATACTCGGCATCGGCAGGCTCATGGAAAAACCCGTCGCGGAGAATGGCGCGATAAAGATAAAGAAGATGCTGCCCCTGTCGCTTACGTTCGACCACCGCGTGATAGACGGCGCGACGGCGCAACACTTCATGAACAACATAATCCGGCACATAGAAGACCCGGACTTGATATTCGTAAACATGTGAGGAGGGATATGAAACGCAAGGCCTCGGCAATCTGGAACGGCGGACTTAAGGACGGCAAAGGCAGCCTGTCCAGCACAAGCGGCATTCTGAAAGACACGGCTTACTCCTTCGCCACAAGATTCGGGGACAGGCCCGGAACGAACCCTGAGGAGCTTATTGCGGCGGCGCACGCGGGTTGCTTTTCCATGGCGCTCTCCGCGATACTCGGCGAGTCCGGCGTCACGCCGGAGAGCATAAGGACGACGGCGACCGTCGCCATCGAGAAGCAGGGGGAAGGCTTCGCCATAACGGAGAGCCGCCTGGAAGTCCGGGCGAAAGTGCCGGGAATAAACGAGGCGAAGTTCATGGAGGCGGCGGACAAGGCCAAGGAGGGATGCCCGGTCTCGAAGGTTCTGAACGCAAAGATAACGATGGACGCGAAGCTGGAGTAGTTTACTTGGCCGTGAAGTTCAGGAAAGAGGAAGGCCCGCTTTCCGAGGTCTTGGCCGTGCTCTCGCCGGGGAAAGCGGGCTTGCCCTCCGGCGTCTTCTCCTTCGCGGGGTTCATCGCCTCCTCGTAGTCCGGCATGACTACTCCCCTCTTTACCATTACCCTGTAGATTATAGCCGAGCGGCGGCGGACGTACCTGTCCGGCCTCGTCGGGCTGTAGATGTCCGGGTTCGGCAGAACCGTCGCAAGCCTCGCCGCCTGCTCAGGGGAAAGCCGCGACGCCGGGACTCCGTAGTAATGGAGGCTTGCGGCCCCGATGCCGAAGATGCCGTGTCCCCACTCGGCGTAGTTTAGGTAAAGCTCCAGTATCCTGCGCTTCGGCAGATCCCTGTTGAGCCGCCATGCAAGTATCGCCTCCTTGAGCTTTCTGACGGGGTTCCTGGACGGCGTCAGAAACAGGTTCTTGGCGAGCTGCTGGGTTATGGTGCTCCCGCCCGCCTTGAGCCTGTGCGTCTTTATGTCCCTCTCAAGGGCGGTCTCCATGCCGTTTATATCGAAACCGGAATTGTGCCAGAAGCTGTCGTCCTCGCCGATCAGCACCGCCTTCACGACATACGGAGATATTCTGGAAAACGGAACCCACTTCCTTATTATATGTATCTTCTTTCCCTCCGCCCGCACCTGCCTGACGCGGTATTCCATCATCGACGACATCTTCGGATTGTACCTTTTGTATTTCGAGACGTTCGGATAGACGAGCGCAGAGCCGATGTCGAGGATCAACAGCGCGAGCAATATGCCGGCGACGGCCCCCAGCTTCTTGTTCGTGTTATATAAAAAACGCGGCGCGCGCATTTAGTTCAGTATGTCCGGGAATATGGAAATGAACACAAGCATCAGGGTCAGGACTATCAATATCGCCGTTGTGAGCCAGGCGATTATGTTAAACCCCTTCGAGTTCACGTAGCTCCCCATGATCTCCTTCCTGTTGACAAGGCTCAGCATATATATAAGAATGAACGGCAGGAGGACGCCGTTCACCACCTGCGACCACAGCATGACGGATATGAGCGGCACGTTCGGTATAAGAATTACGCCGGCCCCGACGACAATCAGAAGCGTGTAGAGCCAGTAGAATATCGGCGCTTCGTCCCAGGACTTGTCTATTCCGGCCTCCACGCCGAACGCCTCGCAGATGTAATACGCCGTGGCCAGCGGCAGAATGGAAGCCGAGAACACGGAGGCGTTCAGGAGCCCGAACGCAAAGAGAGTCGAAGCCCATTTGCCCGCGAGCGGGGCGAGAGCGAGCGCGGCGTCCTTGGCCGTCTCTATGTGTATCCCGTGGACGAATATCGTCGCGGCGCAGGCGACGACGATGAATAGCGCGACGATGTCCGTCATGAAGCAGCCGAATATCACGTCCATCCGCGAGTATTTGTATTCCTTGACGCTGATGCCCTTCTCCACCACGGCGGACTGGATATAGAACTGCATCCAGGGCGCAATCGTAGTGCCGATAAGGCCTATGACCATGGCTAAATAAGCTCCGGAGAATGTGAAATTGGGGATAACCAGCTCTCTGGCCACCGTCCCCCAGGGCGGCCTCGCCATCGCGCCGGATATTACGTATGTGAAATAAAGCCCGGACGCCACGAGGAAGATGCGCTCTACATGCTTGTATGTCCCCTTTACCACTATTATCCAGATAAGGAAGGCGGAGACAGGGACGGAGATATACTTGCTCACGCCGAATATCTCCATGCTCGCGGCGACGCCCGCGAACTCCGAGATTGTATTGCCCAGGTCCGCCAGGAGAAGGGACACCATTATAAGGAGCGTCATCCTGACGCCGTAGTTCTCGCGGATTAAGTCGGCAAGGCCCTTGCCTGTAACGGCGCCCATCCTGGCGCTCATCTCCTGAACGACGATAAGCGCTACCGTCATCGGTATGAAAAGCCAGAGCATCCTGTAGCCGAACTGCGCCCCGGCGACGGAATACGTCGTTATCCCGCCGGCGTCGTTGTCAACGTTCGCCGTGATTATTCCTGGCCCCACGACGGCGAGGAATATCATCACCGTCCGGAAATTTATTTTCGGAATTCTCATCTTAAGGGATTATTTCATCCGGCGCTTCTTGCGCCTGGACTGCGGCGGCAGGAGCAGGTCAACGACATCGTCGACGGTCACGATGCCGAGCATCCTGTCATCCTCCACTACCGGCAGCGCCAGGAGGTTGTATTTCGAAATCTTCTCGGCGACCTCCCGCTCGTCGTCGTCGGGGGACGCGGTCTTAATGTCCGTATTCATTATCTCGCCGAGTTTCCTGTCCTGGCTTGAAAGCACGAGGTCTTTTAAGTGAACCTCGCCCAGAAGGCGCTCCTCGGCGTCGAGCACGTATATGACGTAGGCGGAAGCGGATTCCACGTCCGGCGCCGCAAGCCTGTATTCCACCATCGATTCCGAGACCGTCATGTCCGGCGGGAAGGAGAGGTATTCGGTGGTCATAAGGCCCCCGGCGGTGTCATCCTCGTGCTCCAGGAGTTCCTGGACGTCCTCCGCCTCTTCCGCCTCCATACGCTTAAGTATCCCGTGCGCCTTGTCCTCCGACAGGTCCGCGACGAGGTCAGCCGCCTCGTCCGGGGGCATCGCTCCGAGGATATCGGCGGCCTGCTCCTCGTCCATGTGGGTTATGATGTCCGCCTGCACGGACGGCTCAAGCTCGTGGATTGTCTCAGCCGCGGTCTCGATGTCGAGGGATTCGACAATCGCCCGCCTGTCCTTCTGGGACACCTCCGAGATAATCTCGGCTATGTCCGCGGGGTGAAGCGTGCCCATCTGCTTCCTTGAGACGGTCAGGGCGAGCTTCCCGAGCTGCGGTCTAAGCGGCTGGAGGTAGTTCCAGCTTATGAGGCTCGTGGAATACTTCATTCCCAGGAAATTGGCGACGCTCTCCCACTGCTTCTTGAGCCCCAGCCGCCTGAGCAGGCCCGACGCCCCCACGTCCGCCGCTATCAGGCACAGGTTGCCCTTCACCTCGCCAAGCTTCAGGTCGTTTACCCTTACGACCTTCGCGCCGTTGATGTCCACTATCTGTTTGTCGAGAAGCTCGCGGCACGCGAGCATCTCGCCTTTGCCCGGCTCGAACACGGGGATTGCCTCGGACGAGAGATTTGTCGAGACGATTTTCTTGTTGAATATGCTCACCTGCTCCCAGGGCACGCGATACATCCCGCCCTTCCGGCTGACAAGCAGGCCGCATACGTGCGGGAAGAGCTCGCCTATCGTAATAATGAAATCGTCCAGGCGCCCGGATTCCTCGCCCTTCGGGTCCAGGACCTGTTTTTTCAGGATTTCGCTTACGTAAACGTCGCCGATGTAATGCATTTGCCGTCTCCGGACGGGTTGACAGCTTAACGGTTCTTGTTTGAAAGCCTTGAAGCGGAGACCGGGAGGAAAAACGGGGAGAGAAGCGATTAAAGGGGAAGAATCCTGGCGGTCAATCCGCGCATATGTGCAGCGAACAAGTTTTCTATTCGACTATTGCCTGGGCCGGCATCCATGCGAGGACCACCACCTTTCGATTTTTTATCGGAATTCGCCTTGAACCTTAAACGAGCTTCGTTGATTTGTCAAGAAAAATAAAAGCCCCGCCCAGGGCGGGCGGGACTTTTAATAGCTCAACCGCG
>JAJYGS010000175.1 GCA_021785055.1 Nitrospirota bacterium
CGGCAAAATACTGGGACTGTTCTAAAGCAGGCAGCAGTCCTTTTTAGAAGGGGGGGCGAAATCGCCCCCCCTTTTTTAATTTGCAATGTTTACGGTTTTTGTTAGAATAGAATAACTAATTTTCGATAAAGATAGAGCGTTATTGCTCAATTATTATGCGCGAAAATGAAAAGCAAGACAAGAACAACACCCGTAAATTAAATTTATCGTTAATAGGTTAATTAATAATGGATTGATTACAGCCATACTTGATAAGGATAATAATCAATCAAACAAAAATAATTCCAGATATGGCAGGCAAATTGCAATAACACATGCAGTAACCCTTTGGAGTTAGAAGAGAGAAGGATAATGCAGGTTGAACTTAGGCTTCTGGCCTCCATGCGGTTGCGGCTGCCTGAGAAGGACAGGGCCGGGGGCGCCTCCGTATTCGACTTGAGCGACAAAACCACCTGCCGAGAGCTGCTGGAAAGGGCGGGTATTTGGGGACGTTCAACGCTCGTAGTACTTGTGAACGGAAGATATGCAGCCCCGGAGAGGGAGCTTTTAAACGGAGATGTAGTTACCGTATTTCCGCCTGTAGCAGGGGGATGACATGGCAAAATGCAGGGTCCTGCTTGTAGAAGACGAAGAGATTCTGCGCGCCAGCCTTTCGATGTTCCTGAAGAAGAACGGCTTCGAGGTGCTTGAAGCTCTGGACGAGGAAGGCGCCGTGGCCAGCCTGAAAGGGGGAAAATTCAACCTCATAATCACGGACCTCTTCCTGGCGGACGGCAACGGTTTCGGGATTATGAAATACCTCCAGGATTACTGCCACGAGGCGAAATGCATAGTCATTACCGGCCACGCCTCTCTCGATTCCGCGATCAGGGCCATAAGGAAAGGCGCTTTCGATTATCTGCTGAAGCCTTTCGAGTTCGACGAGCTGAAAACGGCAATCGACCGCGCCCTCCAGAGGCAGTCCGAAGAGAAGCTCATAAAGAAGCTGGATTATAATAAAATAGCCAAGGTCTACGGCCTTACCAAGAAAGAGACGGAGATAATAAAAGTTATCGTCTCCAGCGGCTCGTCCAACGCGGATATATCGGAAAGCTTAAGCATAAGCAAGAACACCGTGAAGGTTCACCTGAGGAACATATTCAAAAAAATGGGCGTGGAATCCAAGACCGCGCTCACGACGCTTTTAATCTCCGGCGAATAAAGATAATATCTTCCAAATTGCTTCTATTTCTGATAATCTTTTGTAATTAATATTTAAAAAGTCATGTTCGTGAGTTGAAAATCGTACACGCGGATTCTTCGGCTGACGCCTAAGAATGACAGACTTGCGGGCGCAATAAACCGTGCCCCTGCACGAACACGAATCGCGGTCTTTTCCATTCGCATCAGGACAGGGACCCGACTATAATGACAGGGTGATAATCATGATTCAGGAAAAGCGGATATTCAAACGGGTTGCTTACACGGACGGCGTCCTCATCAACGGCTTGATTCTCGTTAAGGGCATCGACATCAGCGAGGGCGGCATCTACGTCCATACCGGGAGGAAATTCGCAATAGGGGACATCGTCAGGATAAGCTTCCGCCTTGCGGAAACCGACCTCGACCTCATGGCCCAGGTCATGACCTGCGAGGAATCCATCGGGATGGGACTTCAGTTCCTTAACTTGTCGCCGTTCGCCAGGAAGGCCGTACTGGACTACATCGCCGGAAGCGGCGATAAGACGAGAACGACCGTTCTTGTCGTGGACGATAACGACACCAACCGGAGGATGAACAAGAGCAGGCTCGTCCTGGACGGTTTTACGGTTATGGAGGCGGCCGGCGGCGTCGAGGCCCTGAAGGCGATTCAGGATTCCGTGCCCGGTCTTGTCGTGCTCGACCTCTACATGGAGGGAATGGACGGATTCAAGGTGCTGTCGTTTATGAGGGCAGACGAGAGATATAAAAATATACCCGTTATGGTCCTCTCCGCGCGCGGAGAAAAGGCGGAGATAGAAAAAGCGATGGCCATGGGCGCGAACGCATTTCTTGTTAAGATGATGACCTCGCCTCTTAAGCTCTCCGAGGCGGTAAAGAAGATGATAGGGCCTGCAAAGAAAGGCTGACAAAAAAGGCGCGGCCAGGATTGGCCGCGCCCGAAGTTTTTAGCGGCTCTGCTAATCCGATACGGCGCAGGAGCGGCCTGTGGAATCGAAGCAGACGAATTTCCCCGCCGGGGCCGTCTTTACTGCCACATGTTCCCTTGCAACCGGCCACGGATTATTAACCGCCCAGCGGCCATTGGAATCCAGGTAGGCGATATTGGGCGCAATCTGGGCCGTTTCCGCATGGGACGGGGGCGTAATTTTAATCCACGCATGGCCCATGGGGTCAAGGGAATTTGAAGACCAGCCGTGCCCCGACCTCGCCGACGCCGCGCCGGCCATTGCCAGTACGAACAGCCCGGCGCCTATTAAAATCAACAGCTTTCTCATTTTATTTCCTCCGTTATTTGTAATGATAATACTTGCTATTTATAGTATAGCACAAAAAGGCGGCGGCGAGGCTTGAAGGGCTATCTCTTCATAACCGGGGCTTTCTTTGTCTGGAGCACCTGGGGGATTGTCGTCAGGTGGCTTGGGCTTCCCGCCACGGAGATTATATTCTTTAACGCCCTGTTTGCGTCAATATTCCAGGGCGCGTGGCTGGCCGTACGCGGCAGGCGCGAGGGCGCGAGGCTCATGCCGGACATTGTCCCGTCGCTCTGGCTGGGTTTTTTCGGGCTTGTAAACCTCCTGTCCTTTATCTACGCACTCAGGACGACGACAGTCGCTGCGGCGCTTTTGACGCATTACGTCGCACCGGTGCTGGTCGCCGTCCTTGCCCCGCTTACGGTAAAGGACAGTGTGGGCGGGGATACGCTGGCGGCGCTGGCGGTCGCGGCGGCGGGGCTGGTCTTTATCTTTGCCGGGGGGCTGGACTTTTCCGACGGCAGGGGTATAATTGGCGCGGCGTCCGGGACGCTCTCCGGGCTTGCGTACGCCGCTGTGATACTTTATTCGCGGGCCTTAAGCCCCAGAAACCACCCGCTCAAGCTCTCAGCCGTGCAGGCGGTTTTGACGGTTGTCATAATCGGAGCGCTTATACCGTGGCTGAAGTTCAATGCTCCCGGCCCAGGCCGGTTGGCTGTCATAGCCGTGACGTCGCTTTTCCATTCCACCTTGGCGAACGTGTCGTATCTCAAGGGAATCCGTTCCGTTACGGCGCAGGAGGCCGGAGTGCTCGGATATTTTGAGCCCGTGCTTGGAATAACCCTGGCATTTATTTTTCTCGGAGAAGTCCCGCATCCGATTGCGCTTGTCGGCGGGGCGCTGGTTATCGGCTCCGGCATAAGCGTCATCTACCGGGGCGGCAGGGGCGTAAGTAAAACCGGAGGAGTTTTATGATTGTCGGCGTGGACATTGACAACGTAATTGCGGATACGGAAAGAGAAGTCCGGCGCGTTCTTGGGGCAGACCGCGGCGTAAGCCTCGTGCGCGAGGACTTCCGGCATTACGCCCTTGAAAAGATGCCTGGCCTGAGCAAGGAAGACCTGGACTATATCCTGGCCCGCTTCAGGGACGGGAGCATATTCTTAAACGTCCCGGTAATTGACGGCGCGCAGGAGACGCTCAATCGGCTGACGGCAAGGCACAGGGTAGTGCTCGTAACGAGCCGCCCGCCGTCCGTGGAGGGCTATACGAGGGAATGGCTCGAAAAGAACCGTGTGCCGTTCCACGAGCTGCACTTCACGCCGGAGACGAAGGTCAACGGAATCCAGTACGACCTGTTCATAGAAGACCAGGACAACTTCGCCTGCGAGATAGCGGATAGCGGGAGTTACGTCCTGCTCTACGACGCCCCGTGGAACCGGCACGTCAGCCGCGACGGCATCGAGCGCGTGTTCTCATGGGAAGACATTGACAGGTTCTGTTTTCCTCCCTGTGCTACAGGGCATGGCAAGGCGAAATGAGCCGCACGGAGTTTCTTTCCATCTCCGTTGCAATCCACGCCATACTGCTCGTCCTGGCGTTCCTTATGCCGAAGCCCTTCCCGGCACCCAGGCTCCCGGAATATACGGAAGAACTCATCTACGTCCAGCCGGCAAGTGCCGGGAAACCGGGGATAAAGAGCGGTTCGGCTGGCAGCGGCGCATCCGGGAAAGGGAATTATATCGCGCAGGTTTCACCTCCGAGGAATGGCCGTATCGTATCGACAGGGGCGCATAACGGCGCGAAACGCCCGGCTACGGCTGCGGATAATAAAAAAATATTACCTTTCGCGGGGCAGGCCAAACCAGCGCCCGCATCGTCAAGACGCACAAATCTGCCGGAGAAGATTTCAAAGATTCATGCGTCCGTAACCTCTCAAAAAGCCTCGCTCAATCCGCCTGTGCCGCAGGAGATAAACCAGGCCGCCCATGCGCCTGCCGCGCCCGCAAGCTTGCCGGAAATCAAGGTAATTCCCGAAGAGCGCGCCGAGGCTGTCGGCGTGAAGGTGGACAGGCAGACTGTGAACTTCAAATACCAGCAGGGCTGGCCCGCGCCGGGGATGGCCGGCGTCATGGTAAATGTCCTGGGCGGCAAAAGCGGCGCAAAGGTCGGCTGGAGGGCGAAATCCGACGAGAAATGGCTTATATTGTCGCCGTCTTCAGGAAGCGCTCCGGGCGTTTTGAAACTTGGCATAATCCCTTATAAATCCGTGGGATTCTACGACTCCACCGTTTCGATCAAGCCGCTTTCGCCCGGCGTGAAGGGAGATCATGTCGAGGTCACGCTGATGGTATTCCCGAAGGAGAAGGGAAAGCCCTACCTGCCGCATTCCAATTACGACAAATACATGAACGGAAACTGCAAGGTCTGCCACATGCCGAAAGACCTTCTGCCGGAGCCGGACTTCCTGCAAAAGCCCGCGTTCTGCTCGCTCTGCCATAATCCTTCGGGGATGGCGAACGCATTCGTAACTCCAGTCGGCGGGGGGCATACGGGCATGAAAGCCGGGGCCGGGGGCACCAAAATTCCCTCCCTTGGCGCGAACCCGGAAGGCCCCTTTAGCGACATGATGTCCGCCCACCTGCCCGGCGGAAGGATAGAGTGCATAACATGCCATAACGTAATGGAAAAACCGGGCGACTACGGTAGAACCTGGGAGCCTGCGTCCTCCGGCGACGGGGTGAACTGGTGGCTTTACAAGGGCGGCTGGAGCGGCATGGGATACATGGAGCCGAAGGTATATGTAGTTGAAAACATTTCCGAAATGCCCAAGACGGTGCATGAAATGCGGCGTTGGCAGGTCCCGGCGTCAAAGTATTCATACGATGCCGCCGATGGCGTTATAATATTTAACCAGCCGGTTTCAAAGAGATATTCGGTCTACGTGACGCTTACGGAACCGTATCTCAGGGTATCCACGCAGAACAACGCTCTGTGCTACGACTGTCACTCCGAGAACACGCACCAAGGGCTTAACTGCTTGACATGCCACAGGATTCATGGCGCGAGGAATGCCGGAGACGTCCGGGGGAGACTCAGGACGCCCTTTGGCGTGAAAAAGGTCTCCTTCGACGGGCGCGTCTTTGCTAAAAACGGTTCCGGGATATGCGACGCCTGCCATCCCTTGAGCGGCAGGCACTTGAAATACAAAGGAGAAAGCTGCACGAAATGCCACACGCACAAGGGCGGGTTCGACTGACGCCGGGTAACTGCGAAGAATCGGCATTGATTCTCACTGGTTTCTTAAATTTTTTTAATCCGAATTTTTGATTTACCAATTGACAAAATGGGGGGGGGGTATTAATATTTCTATCGATTACTTATTCTGGATGATAAGAAAAATCCTGCGGCGAGAGGAGGTGAATTAAGGTTTCGGGTATAAAAAGGGGTGGTATCCGGAGTATTCATAAATTGAGAATTCTTATACGAAGAGGAGGCTTTATGAAGAGGTTTCTTGCAGTCTTGGCGCTATTCGCAGTATTGATTCCCGCATCGGCGTTCGCCGCGTCGTCGGAAAAGTATTTTACGAACATGACCGGCGCAAGTGTAA
>JAJYGS010000064.1 GCA_021785055.1 Nitrospirota bacterium
GGGCGATAATCTATACGGACATAAGCCGCGACGGCATGATGACAGGCCATAACATTGCCGCGACGAAACGCCTGGCCGAACTGGTCTCTACGCCTGTAATCGCCTCCGGCGGCGTCAAGGACTTAAACGACATAAAGGCCCTTATGGAGATAGAAAGTCTCGGCGTGGAAGGCGTAATCACCGGCAAGGCGGTATACTCCGGCGCGTTGGACTTGAAAGAGGCGATAGCGATAACGAAAGGCTAAACCGTTACCTTCTTTTCACGTGAAAAGAAAGTAACGCAAAGAAAAGCGGGGCAGTTTTATGCTTGCAAGAAGAATAATCCCATGCCTGGACGTTAAAGACGGGCGGGTTGTGAAGGGCGTGAGCTTCGTGAACTTAAGGGACGCGGGCGACCCGGTGGAGATAGCCAAGGCTTACGACGCCCAGGGCGCGGACGAACTCACGTTTCTCGACATAACCGCATCGCACGAGAAGCGCGGGATAATCCTCGATGTCGTGAAGAGGACTTCCGAGCAGGTCTTCATGCCGCTTACCGTCGGCGGAGGGATAAAAAACGTCGACGACATAAGAGCGCTCCTGAAGTCCGGGTGCGATAAGGTATCGATAAACACCTCCGCGGTCTATGATCCGCGCTTCATAAAGGCCGCGGCGGAGCGGTTCGGGAGCCAGTGCATAGTCGTCGCCATAGATGCGAAAAGGACAGTCCCCGTGCCGGACGCCGAGCGCGCAAGACAGATTACGGAGATAAGCGGGAAACTCCCCTGGGCAAAGGATGACGAGTTCCGCAGCCTCTTTTTCCAGGGCGTGGACAAAAACGGCCTGCACTGGGAAGTATTCACGCACGGCGGGAGAAAGCCGCAGTATATCGACGCGGTCGCATGGGCGGCGAAGATGGAGGAGCTTGGCGCGGGCGAGATACTGCTGACGAGCATGGACAAAGACGGGCAGAAGACGGGCTACGACATCGAGCTTACGCGCGCAGTATCGGACGCCGTGAGCGTCCCCGTAATCGCATCCGGCGGCGTGGGCAACTTGGAGCATATCTACGAGGGCCTGACCGCCGGGCGCGCGGACGCGGCGCTTGCGGCCTCCATATTCCACTACAAGGAATATACTATCAGGGAGGCAAAAGAATACCTGAGTGAACGCGGCGTGCCGGTGAGGATATAAGGGAGGTATCCATGGAATTCTCATCCGTAAAAATAAACATCCCGGAGAACTGCAACGTAATCATCGGCCAGAGCCATTTCATAAAGACCGCAGAGGACTTGTACGAGGTGATGGTTAACGCGATGCCGGCACCGAAATTCGGCGTGGCGTTCGCGGAGGCGTCCGGGCCTTGCCTGATAAGGGTCGAGGGCACGGACGAAGGTCTAAAAGACGCCGCAGTGGAAAATTTGCAGAATATAGCGTGTGGGCACTCGTTCTGCATCATGCTGAAAGACTGCTTCCCTGTAAACGTCCTGAACGACATAAAAAACTGCCGCGAGGTTGTTAATATTTTCTGCGCGACGGCGAACCCGGTCGAGGTGATAATAGCCCAGACGGATTTGGGCCGCGGTATCATGGGCGTTATCGACGGCTTCCCGCCGAAGGGCGTCGAAGGGCCGGAAGACGTGAAGAAGCGAAAAGATTTCTTGAGGATGATAGGATACAAATTATGATGTTCGACGTATCGCAATTAAAGTTCGACAAGGACGGCCTCATTCCCGCTATCGTGCAGGACTATGAAAATGGCCAGGTACTGATGATGGCGTTTATGAACAGGCTCTCGATAGAGAAGACACTGGAGACCGGGCTTTGCCATTACTGGAGCCGCTCCAGGCAGAAGCTTTGGCTGAAGGGCGAGACCTCCGGACATACGCAGAAGGTCAAAGAGGCTTATTACGACTGCGATTGTGACTGCCTGCTCTTCAAGGTCGAGCAGAAGACCGCGGCCTGCCATACGGGTAACAGGAGCTGTTTTTATACGAAGATAGAGGCGGACGGCGCAAGGGACGTCGGCGAAAAAAAGTTCAATGCCTCCGCCGTGTACTCCGGGAGCGATATTCTCGACAAGCTCTACGGCGTAATAAAGGACAGACAATCCAGCCCCGCAGAGGGTTCTTACGTAAGCGGCCTTTTTGCCAAAGGAAAGGATGTTATCTTAAAGAAGGTGGGCGAGGAGGCGGCGGAGGTTATAGTGGCTTCAAAGAACCGGTCCAAGGAAGAGCTGATATACGAGACCGCAGACCTGTGGTTTCATTCACTCATCGCTCTTGCAGAGGCCGGCGTCGAGCCGTCGGATGTTTATAAGGAACTCAAGAGGAGACGGAAATAATAAGAACCCTCGTCCTGCCCAAGAACCCAAAACCCCGCACAGTTTGACAACTCCCGGTTAAGTGCTATATTAAGTAATTAAAATATGCTTGATTGCAATCCGGACTGAAGCAAGACGCCTCTCCTGGATAGAAATTCGTTTCAAGAGCACGCGTTTTCTCCGAGAAATTCTCCATCAAAAAGCACGAAAATTTTTTATTGGCGGAAGAACAGCTTATCCGAACACTCGAGGTGTGCCATGGCCCTGCGGGACGGCGGGGGTGCAGCGGAATTGGAGAGAAAAACGAGGGGTTTTGGCCTGTGCCGCCAAAACCATTCACTGCAAAACACTCCCGTCGGACGTCTAAGCCGAAGCTGTCTACAGGCCGGATTTCCCAATACCTGTTGTGTCAATACCGGGGTGCGCGGCAATAGGCGCGCCAAAAAGCACGGCGGTTTTCCATCGCAGAGAGGGGCGATTATGAGGGGGATACGCATTTTATTTGTCTTTGTTGCCCTGGCCGGAATGCTTATGGCCGGGAAACCTGCAATGGCCCAGGACTACATTTTAGGCCCGGGAGATCTGCTCAAAATTACCGTATACGAAAACGGCGACCTTACGACGACGGCCAGGATAAGCGGCAACGGCATGATAAGCGTGCCACTGATAGGCAAGATAAAGGTGGCGGGGATGACGTCGGGGGAGGCGGAACAGAAGATAGACCGGAAGTTTTCCCAGGGCTATATTATCGACCCGCACGTTACCGTTTTCGTCAAGGAATATAAAAGCAAACAGGTAACCATCCTGGGCGAGGTGGCAAAGCCCGGCGTATATAAGCTCACCTCCAACGCGACCATACTGGACATGATTTCCAAAGCGGGGGGGCTTACGGACAAGGCCGGAAACCGCATAGTCATAAAAAGAGGGAAAAATAATCCTGCCCCCGCCGCCGATGCACCGGAGGCGCTTCCCGCCGCAAACCAGACCGGCGGAGCCGCGCCGCCAGGGCATGAGCCGGGCAGCACTTACATTACGTTAAATTTAAAAGACCTGATGGAAAAAGGCGACCTGGCCGAAAACCTCTATGTTCGGGACGGGGACAACATATTCGTTACAAAGAGCGGCTTCATTTACGTAACCGGAGAGGTCAAGATGCCCGGCGCATATAAGTTCGAGGAAGGGACCACGGTGATTCAGGCGATTGCCCTGGCGCAGGGACTTACCGACAAGGCCGCTCCCGGCAGGACGACGTTGATCAGGAAGGTAGACGGCAAGGATAAAAAAATGCGCGTCGGCATGGAGTTCCAGTTACAGCCGGACGACGTGATATCGGTGCCTGAGAGCTTCTTTTAACCAAACCGGAAGGGGACACACCATGAAGGAAGAACTGGGCCTCAGAGATTACCTGGCGATACTGAGCAAGCGGAGGATTTCCGTTTCCGCCATCTTCGCGCTGTTCGTTCTTGCGGTTGCGGCGGTAACTTTTACGATGACCCCGGTATACAAGGCGACCGCGCAGGTCTATGTAGAACCGCCCAACCTGCAGTTCAATATCCAGAATCAGCATACAGAAAACCAGATGGACATGGCGGCATACCTTCAGACGCAGGTGAACATAATAAAAAGCGAGGTCATAGCCAGGAAGGTTATAGAAAAGCTCCACCTGGACAGGCCTATGCAAAAGAAAAACCCCTTTTTCCTCCTGGGCCTGCTGAAGAAAGGAAATTCCGGCAAAGTCCCGTCGATGGAAAGCGCGGTAAAGGCATTCGAAAAGCGCCTTACCGTGGAGACGGTAAAAGACAGCGACCTGGTCAATGTCAGTTATGAGGCGAAAAACCCTGAACTTGCCGCCCAGGTCGCCAACGAAACCGTGCAGGCCTTCATCGACCAGAACATAGACATGAGAACGGCTCCCGCCAGGAGCTACATGGCCTGGCTGAACGGCGAACTGAATAAAATAAAAGACCGGATGAATGAGAGCGCCGATTCGCTGGAGAATTTCAAGCGCTCGGAGAGGATTGTCGGCGGAGACCGCAGTTCGAATGTAACCCTCGCCGCCTTGAACGACCTCAACGCGAAGCTCCTCTCCGCAGTGGCGAGGAGATACCAGACGGAAATAAAATACCAGCAGGTAATGAAGCTTTCGTCCGTGCCCGACGGATTGATGAGCCTTCCGGACGTTTTAAACAACAAGGTCATACAGAACCTGCAGGCCCAGGAGACCATGATCTCCAGGGACATGGCGGAGAAATCGAAAAAATACGGCGATAAACATCCGGTAATGATACGCCTTGCGAACGAGATGAAGCAGATAAAGAAGCAGGTAAACGAAGAGGTGAAGCTGGTAGCCAACGGGATAAAAAACGACTACGACGAGGCCCAACGCGAAGAACAGACTCTCAGGAGCGCCTTCAACCGCCAGAAAGCGGAGGCGATGAGCTACGACAGAAGCTCGGCGGAATACGAACTTAGAAAACAGGACGTCGAGGGCGCAAAGGAAATTTACGGGCAGGTGCTCAAGAAGGCCCAGGAATCGAACATCATGGGCACCATCAACGTAAGCAGCGTGCAGCTCATCGACAAGGCTACTCCGCCCAAAGTCCCTTCAAAGCCGAAAAAAGTCCTTAACATGCTGCTGGGAATAGTCCTGGGGCTGTTTACCGGAGTCGGCTTTGCCCTGATAAGCGAACACATGGACAATACCTACACGTCGCCTGAGGAACTCGAAGAAAACCTGGGCGTGCCGATGCTTGGAGTTGTCCCGAAGTCGTCCCGGCAGGACGACAGAAAGCCTGAGAATATAGCCGCAGTGAGCGACCCGATATCTCCAATGGCGGAATCCTTCAGGACGATAAGAAGCAACATCCTGCTCTCAAGAAAGAACCATAGCCCGCGCGTCATACAGGTTTGCAGCGCAATGCACGGCGAGGGGAAATCCACAGTCTCCGTGAACCTCGCCGCGATAATGGCCGCCGCCGGAGAGAGGATACTTCTTTTAGACGGCGACATGCGCAGGCCCAGGCTGCACAAGGCCTTTGAAGTGCCGAACGCAAGAGGCCTCTCAAGCCTCATTACCAAAAAGGCGGAGCTGGCGGACGTCCTGAGGAAGACGAAGATACCGAACCTGAGCTTCATCCCCTCCGGGCCGCTTTACTCCAACCCCGGAGAAATGCTGGGTTCAACGGCCATGTTCAACCTGATGGCGGGTTTAAGGGAACAGTTCGACAGGGTGCTTATCGACTGCCCTCCGTACCTGGGCATTGCGGACGCCTCGCTCCTCACGCCGCTTTCGGACGGAGTCGTGCTTGTTGTCCGGAGCGGCAAGACGATAAAGGATGCGGTGCATAAAATAAAAAAGAACATGGATACCATAAAGGCGGAGATACTGGGCGTGGTCTTGAACGACATGGCCATCCGCTCAGTGGATTACTACTACCACTATAACTATTCCGACTACATCAATACAAAGAAGACGAAAGCCGGCGCTTAGCTTTCCCGGCCCTCTTTCCGGGCCAAGAGTTATTGGTTTTTTTAACTTATACCGACGATACGAGCGGGAGATATGGTTCCCGCCAGGGAGGGCGGATTGCGCCTGGATGTCGATTCGCATATGCACGTGAATTTCAGGGGCCTGGACGCCGACGGGATAATTTCCTATCTCGACAGGGAGCGGCTCGGCAAGTGCTGGCTCCTTACCTGGGAAGAGACAAACCCGAACCCCGGCTACCTTCCCCTGCCGGCGGAGGATATGTTCGAGGCGTACCTGAAATACCCTGAAAGGATATGCCCGATGTACGCCCCGGACCCGGATGCGGACGACGCAGCCGAGAGGTTCATGGCGTGGGTGGACAAGGGAATATGCGGCTGCGGAGAGCTAAAGACAAAGCTTCCCTGGGACTCGCCGAAGCTCGACCGGCTGCTTGAGAAGGTAAACGATATGGGTATGCCGCTTGTATTTCACATGGAAAGCGCAGGCGAGCGTTATGTCGCAGCAGGCACGGACAATTTCGAGAAGCTTATGGCAAAGATGCTGAACACCCCAAGATACCGCGGCTACCCCAGAAAGGTAATCTCGTTCCTGGAAAATATCTATGCGCCCGTGAGGGAGAAAAAAGAAAAAATGCGCCGCCCGTTTCCGGGATACATGACGGATTTCGCAGCGCTGGAGAGCCGCCTTCGGCAGTTCCCGAACATAAAGTTCATAGGGCACGGGCCGCTTTTCTGGGAAGGTATCTCCCTTGAAGGCGGGAACGGTCTAATGCCGGGCGGCAGGGTTATCGCAGGAGGGATAACCGTCCGGCTGATGGAGGAATATAAAAACCTCTATGCCGACCTATCCGGCATGTCGGGTTTTCGCGCCCTTACGAGAGACCCGGCCTTCACGCGGGAATTCATTACGAGACATTCCGGAAGGATACTTTACGGGACGGACAACTTCTTTCTTGGACTAAGGAAGCTTCTTGAGAGGCTCAGGCTCCCGGCGGACGTCATCAGGAGCATCTCCGGGGAGAACGCGGCACGCCTGGCCTTGCGAACATGACGCGGCAGCAGAGGGAGGTGTTCAAAAGCATGTGCGGAATAGTTGGTTACATAGGCGAAAGAAACGCCGTGCCCATACTCCTGGAAGGCTTAAGGAAGCTGGAGTACAGGGGGTACGATTCGACGGGTATCGCGTTTCTCAGGGACGGAAATCTCGACATCAGGCGCAGCGCAGGGAAGCTGAAAAACCTGGAATCTGCCATAGAGTCAGAAATAAGCTCCGGGATAGGTATCGGCCATACAAGGTGGGCTACGCACGGCAAGCCGTGCGAGGCCAACGCGCACCCGCACCGCTGGGGCAGGGTGGCGGTCGTTCATAACGGCATTATAGAAAACTACGCGGAACTTAAGGCGGAACTTTTAAGCCGCGGCCATAAATTCAGTTCCGAGACGGACACCGAGGTAATCGCCCACCTTATAGACGATCGGCTATTAAAAGGCCTGGACCTCGAATCCGCGGTAAGGCAAAGCCTTGGCGACTTAAAGGGCGCGTATGCGATAGGCGTTGTGGCGGAAGGCCGCCCGGATGTCCTTGTGGCCGCCCGCGCGGGCTGCCCGCTGGTGATAGGCCTGGGGGCGGGAGAATTTTTCATAGCCTCGGACCTCCCGCCGATTCTTGGATACACGAAGGAAACCATATTCCTCGACGACTATGAAATGGCGGTGCTAAGCCGGGACGGTGTAAAAGTGACGGATCTATTTGGAAAATCAAGGAAAAAGGAAATCAGCCGGGTTATGTGGAATCCCGCTATGGCGGAGAAGGGCGGCTATAAGCACTTCATGTTAAAGGAGATTTACGAACAGCCGCAATCCATACGCGATACGTTTCTTGGCAGAATCGGCCCCTCCGGGGGGGTATATTTTGAGGATTTTCCCGTCCCTGAGGGTGTGTTAAGGGGGGCAAGGAAGGCCGCGCTTATCGCCTGCGGCACATCATGGCATTCGTGCCTGATAGCGAAGCTCTGGTTCGAGGAACTGGCCCGGCTGCCGGTGGAGGTGGACATCGCGTCTGAATTTCGCTACCGGAACCCGATCGTCGGCCCGGGCACGCTTTTTGTGGCGGTGACGCAGTCCGGCGAGACGGCTGATACCCTGGCCGCCATGCGCGAGGCGAAGAAGCTCGGAGCCGCCGCCGTGTCGATATGCAACGTCGTAGGCAGCACCGCCGCAAGGGAGGCCGACGGCGTGATATACACCCATGCAGGTCCGGAGATAGGCGTCGCATCCACCAAGGCCTTCACGGCCCAGCTCACGGCTCTCTTCCTGCTTGCCGTCCGCATCGGGGTTCTTCGGGGCATGCTGGATAACGACAGGGCTGCGGCCCTGCTCGAAGAGCTCTCCGCCATGCCGGAAAAGGTCGAGCGGACGCTTGCCCTGATGGAAGAGGAGATGGGCCTCCTTGCCAAGACCTTCTGCAAGGCCCGCGATTTCCTTTACCTTGGCCGCGGATACAACTACCCGGTGGCGCTTGAGGGGGCGCTCAAACTCAAGGAGATTTCCTATATACACGCCGAAGGCTATGCCGCGGGTGAGATGAAGCACGGGCCGATAGCGCTTATAGACGAAAACATGCCCGTGGTAGTCCTGGCGCCTTCGGACGACGTGTTCGAGAAGGTCGTTTCCAATATCGAAGAGGTCCGTTCGCGGGGCGGGCAGGTTATCGCCTTTACCACGAACGGAGACGGAAAGCTGGAGGGGAAGGCAGATTATTTGTACCGGGTGCCCGACACCGTCCCATGTCTGACGCCTATGCTCATGGCCGTGCCCCTCCAGCTCCTCGCTTACAGGATTGCGCTCTTAAGGGGGAGCGATGTGGATCAGCCCCGGAACCTGGCAAAGAGCGTAACGGTGGAATAATTAAATTTACCCTGGGGGTCATCATGGAAACTCTTACGGAAAGAAACGGGAGCGGGAAGCTTAAGACGGCAGACATTTTCGAGACCCTGCTCGAAAAAATCGAAACGCGGAAGGCGACGGTGGGCGTAATCGGACTGGGATACGTCGGCCTGCCGCTTGTCCAGGCCTTCGCCGGGGCCGGGTTCCCGGTAATAGGCTTTGACAACGACATGGAGAAGATAGACCGTCTCGCAACGGGAAAAAGCTACATAAAGCATATCGCCGACGCCTCCGTCGCCGAGCTGGCCGCATCCGGCAGGTTTTCCGCGACTGCCGACTTCGAAAGGCTTGGGGATGCGGACTGCGTTATCATCTGCGTCCCCACGCCGCTAAACGACTACAGGGAGCCAGACCTCTCTTATGTCCTTAGCTCGACCGAGGCGGCGGCAAGGGCGCTTAAGCCGGGCCAGCTCGTTATACTCGAATCCACCACGTATCCCGGCACGACGGACGAGGAGATGCGCGCCGTCCTCGAGAAGACCGGGCTCAGGGCCGGCAGGGACTTCTTCCTGGCGTTTTCACCGGAGCGCGAGGACCCGAATAACGGGAGCTTCAATACCTCCACAATACCCAAGGTCGTCGGCGGATACACCGGCAGGTGCCTGAAGGCCGCGAACGCCCTGTACGGCAGCATCATCAAGAGGACCGTCCCGGTATCCTCGACCCGCGTAGCCGAGGCGACGAAACTCCTTGAGAACATATTCCGGAGCGTGAACATCGCCCTGGTAAACGAACTGAAGGTGCTCTTCGACCGCATGGACATAGACGTCTGGGAGGTAATCTCCGCCGCCTCCACCAAGCCCTTCGGCTACATGCCGTTCTATCCGGGGCCGGGCCTGGGCGGTCACTGCATCCCGATAGACCCGTTCTATCTCACCTGGAAGGCCCGGAAATACGACTTCCATACCCGCTTTATCGAGCTTGCGGGCGAGATAATAACCTACATGCCCTACTACGTCATAGAGAAGACGGCGCAGGCGCTTAACCGCCAGGGCAAGGCGCTGAAAGGCGCGAAGCTCCTTGTGCTCGGCGTGGCGTACAAGAAGAACGTGGACGACATGCGGGAATCCCCGGCGCTGAAGGTCGTTGAGCTTTTGATGGCGAATGAGGCGAAGGTGGATTACTCGGACCCGTACGTTCCGAAGATACCGAAGCTTCGGAAATACAGGCTCGACATGACCTCCGTGGTCTTGAACGAAAAGAACCTCTCCAGGTACGACGCGGTGATAATACTCACCGACCACAGCGGCTTCGACTACGAATTCATATACGAGAACGCAAGCCTGATAATCGACACCAGGAACGCCATGGCGGTGGTCAAGGACACCAAAAAGAAGATATTCAAGGCATAAGGGAGGCAAAAAACATGAGAAATCCGGCGGCGGACAGGCCCGTTGCGGTAGCGGCCGTAGGCGCGGGATACTGGGGCAAAAACATCATCAGGACCCTGCACAGGCTGTGCGCGCTCTCGTGCGTCTGCGACACGGACGAGATAGCGCTCGAAGCGCAGAGGGAAACCTACGTGGGAGTGCGCACGGAGACGAACTATAGGGCCGTGCTGGGCGACAAAGGAATTGCCGCCGTCGCCATAGCGTCTCCTGCGGCAGCCCACGCGGATATGATACGGCAGGCGCTTGAGGCCGGGAAGGACGTCTTCGTGGAAAAGCCGCTATGCCTCTCCGAATCCGAGGGCGAATCCCTCGTGTCGCTCGCGGCGGGCCTTGGCCGGGTGCTGATGGTCGGGCACCTGCTGCATTACCACGACGCAGTGATAAAACTCGAAGAGATGATAAGCAGGGGCGAGATGGGGAAGCTTTATTACGTATACTCGAACCGCCTGAACATAGGAAAGTTCCGGAGCGAAGAGAACGCGCTCTGGAGCTTTGCGCCGCACGACGTCTCCGTGGCGCTGGGGTTGGCCGGGGAGACGCCGTCGGAGGTATTCTGCGGAGGCGGGGCCTTCCTGCAAAACGGCGTCCACGACAGCGCATGCGCCTTTTTAAGCTTCCCCTCCGGCATGAAGGCGCACATATTCGTAAGCTGGCTGAATCCCTGCAAGGAGCAGAAGCTGGTGGTGGTCGGAAGCCGGAAGATGGCGGTTTTCGACGACACGCAGAAGGAGAGAAAGCTCCTTGTCTATCCGCACGAGATAAGCTGGAAAGGGAAAATCCCGGCGCCGGAGAAAAAGGACGCGGAGGTCATCGAGCTTCCGGGGACGGAGCCTCTTTTAAACGAGATCTCCCATTTCCTGCAATGCGTAAGGGAGAGGAAATCTCCCGTGACGGACGGCGCGGAGGGCCTAAGGGTGCTCCGTGTGCTCCAGGCATGCCAGAAATCGCTCGACGAGGGAGAGAAAATCTCCCTGCCGGGCGAAAAAGGGAAATTTTTCGCCCATCCGAGCGCCGTCATCGACCAGCCTGCGCATATAGGCGAAGGCACGTCCATCTGGCACTTTTCGCACGTGATGAAAGACAGCAGAATAGGACGCGGCTGCAACATCGGCCAGAACGTCGTAATCTCCTCCGGAGCGAAGATAGGCGACAACGTGAAGATACAGAACAATGTCTCCGTGTATACAGGCGTAACCCTGGAGGACGGCGTATTCTGCGGGCCGTCGATGGTGTTTACCAACGTGACGAACCCCAGAAGCCGCATATCCCGGCGCCATGAGTACAGACCGACAATAGTCCGTGAGGGCGCGACGCTGGGCGCCAACTGCACCGTGGTCTGCGGACATGTTATAGGCCGTTTTGCGTTTGTGGGCGCGGGCGCGGTGGTGACAAAAGACGTGCCGGATTATGCATTGGTGGTGGGGAACCCGGCGCGGGTAGCGGGATACATGTGCGAGTGCGGCGTAAGACTTAATATCGACGGAGACGAAGCGACATGCCCCTCATGCGGCGCGCCGTATGAAAAGAGGGGCGGCAAAATCGGGAGGAGGCAGGACATTGAGAGTACCGTTGCTTGACCTCAAGGCGCAGTATGGCCAAATAAGAGAGGAAATTATCGGGGCCGTCATGGAGGTGCTGGAGACCCAGCACTTTATCCTGGGGCCGAAGGTGGCGGAGCTTGAAGAGCAGGTGGCCCGCTATTCGGCGGCGAGATGGGGGATAGGGGTGTCCTCCGGCTCCGACGCGCTTCTTGTATCGCTTATGGCGCTTGATGCCGGGAAAGGAGATTATGTCATCACCACTCCGTATACCTTTTTCGCCACGGCGGGCGCGGTCGCAAGGCTCGGCGCGACGCCTGTATTTGCGGACATAGACCCCAGGACTTATAACATAGACCCGGATAAAATAGCCGATGCGGCGGAAAAGATACCAAAGGGCAGACTCAAGGCGATTATACCGGTGCATCTGTACGGCCAGTGCTGCGACATGGACGCGATTATGGAAATAGCCCGCGGGCACGGCGCGGCGGTAATCGAGGACGCGGCCCAGGCCATAGGCGCGAGGGACGTAAAGGGCCGGCCGGCCGGAAGCGTCGGGGATGCGGGATGCTTCTCGTTCTTCCCAAGCAAGAACCTGGGCGCCCTGGGAGACGGAGGCATGGTCGTGACAAACCGAGACGACATGAAGGAGAAGCTTACCTTGCTGCGCGCGCACGGGAGCAGCCCGAAATACTTTCACAAGGTAATCGGCGGGAACTTCCGCCTTGACGCCATCCAGGCGGCGGCGCTGTCGATAAAGCTAAAACACCTGGACCTCTGGAGCGAGAAGAGGCGGGAGAATGCGAACCTCTACAACATGCTTCTGGCCGACGCGGGCGTCCCGGTCAAGACCCCGCATGTCGAAAAAGGGTGCAGACATATATTCAACCAATACGTAATCCGCGCGAAGGACAGGGACAGGCTGGCGGGCTTTCTGAAGGAGCGGGGCGTGGGCACCGAAGTTTACTACCCGCTCCCGATGCACCTCCAGGAGTGTTTCGGCTGCCTGGGCTATGGGCAGGGCGATTTCCCGGAGAGCGAAGGTGCCGCGAAAGAGACGCTTGCGCTCCCCGTGTATCCGGAACTCAGCTCCGAAGCGATAGGTTACGTAGTGGAACGGATCAAGGAATTCTACGCCGCATAGCATCATAGGGAGTCCGCCATGAAAAAAATGTTTATACCTTTTTCCGTACCCTACATCGACAAGGAAGAGATAGATTCCGTTGTCGATACGCTTAAGTCCGGCTGGCTCACGACGGGGCCGAAGACGAGACAGTTCGAGGCGGATTTCGCCTCTTACATCGGATGCAGGCACGCCGTCGCCGTGAGCTCCTGTACGGCGGCCCTGCACCTGGCGATGGACGCGATAGGCGCGGGCAGAGGCGACATAATCCTCACCACCCCCATGACGTTCGCCGCGACAGCCGAGGTCATAGAATACATGGGCGCGAGGCCGGTATTCGTGGACATAGACCCGGGGACACTGAACATGTCTCCGGAGCGGCTGGAAGATACACTGAAGAAAATGACCCCGGAGGAGCTTGAAAGAGTCAAGGCGGTTATACCCGTGCACATGGCCGGACAGCCCTGCGACATGGACGCCATAACCGGGATTGCCGAAAAATACGGACTGAAGGTCGTGGAGGACGCGGCGCACACCATGCCGGCAAGGTATAAGGGGCGGATGATAGGCTCTATAAGCCCGATTACCTGTTTTTCCTTTTATCCGACGAAATGCATCACGTCGGCTGAAGGCGGGATGCTGACCACGGACGACGACAAATACGCCGAGCGCATGCGCATCATGAGCCTGCACGGAATCAGCAAGGGCGCCTGGAACCGCTATTCCAAGGAAGGCTCGTGGTATTACGAAGTGCTTCAGCCCGGATTCAAGTATAACCTCCCGGACGTGCTCTCCGCCATAGGAATAAGCCAGCTCAGGCGCTCCGAGAGCCTGCTGGATATGCGGATGAGGCATGCCGAGGTCTACAGCCACGCCTTCAGGGATATGCCGGGGATAGAGCTGCCGGAGGTCTCGTCCGACGTAGAGCACTCGTGGCACCTCTACATCATAAAGCTGAACCTTGAGATGTTAAGCATCGACAGGGGCAGGTTCATAGAAGAGCTTCGCTCGCGCGGGGTATTCGCCTCCGTGCACTTCATCCCGCTTCACCTGCATCCATACTACAGGGAGAAATACGGCTACGGGCCGTCCGACTTTCCGATGGCCGAGAGCCAGTACAGGAGAATGCTCTCGCTGCCGTTCTATCCGAAGATGACGGATGAAGAACTGGACTACGTGATAGAAACTGTCAGGGAGGTGTTGGAACGTAACTATGTGAAACAGGCCGCGGCAGCCGACGGCAGCCGGTCGACCGGCGGCAGAGTCGCAGCGTAAGGGAGTAATACCTTAGATGGGAATCACAAAAAGAATCTTCGACATGGTGTTCTCGGCGCTGGGGCTTGTATTTCTTTCCCCGCTTATGCTTTTTATAGCGGTTGGAATAAAATTCGGGGACGGCGGGCCCGTGTTTTTCGCACAGGAAAGGATAGGAAGGGGCCTCAGGCCGTTCAGAATGTACAAGTTCCGTTCCATGGTCCCGGACGCCCCCCGGACAGGCCCGCTCGTAACAGCAGAAGGAGACGCGCGCGTGACGAGACTCGGCGCGGTCTTGAGGAAACTCAAGCTGGACGAACTGCCCCAGCTTGTAAATGTCCTGAAGGGCGACATGAGCATTGTCGGCCCGCGCCCGGAGGTATGGAAATATGTGAATCACTTCGCGGGCGATTTCCGGGAGATCTTGAAGGTCCGCCCGGGGATTACGGATTACGCATCCGTCGTCTATCATAACGAGGAGGAAGAGCTTAAGAAGTCGGACAATCCGGAGAGGTATTATCTGGGCGCGGTGCTTCCCGCAAAGATAGAGATGAACAAGCAATATGTGCGCGAGATGAGTATTCTCGGGGACATCGAAATAATATTCAGGACGTTTCTGACGCTTTTCTCGTCCAGGTTCTCGCGGTGCTGCGGGCTGTTCCGCGACAGGGCGTGTTGCGTTTGCGTAAATACCGGCAGGCGCTTTCACGGGGTAAAGGAATTTGTAGCCGCATACAGGGGCCTGTTCATTTTAATCTACCATGTCTCCTCCGTGATCCTTGCGCAGTATCTCGCGTTCTCGCTTCGGTTCGAGGAAGCTGTGCCGGGAAGATACGCCCTGATGGTGCCGTATTCCATATTGCTCGCGATGGCGGTCCGCCTGCCGCTATTCAAGGCCTTCGGCCTGTACCGGGGGCTATGGAGGTATACGAGCGTGAGCGATGTCGTCAGGATTGTGCTTTCCGTCACTGCCGGGACGATGGCCTACGCCGCGCTCGCGGGGCTTTGGCTGTTTAAAAATCCGCCCGTCCCGCTTTCGGTCATAGCCCTGGACTGGCTGTTGACAGTGGCGTTCGTAAGCAGCATAAGGCTCCTGCTCAGGGTCTACAAGGAATACGCCGTCGTCGGCGCGAACGGAAAGAAGGTGCTCATAATCGGCGCCGGCAATGCGGGCGAAATGATAGTGCGGGACATGCGCAAGAACCAGCGCCTGCACGACCCGGTCTGCTTCATAGACGACGACCGGCAAAAAAAGGGCCTGTCCATACACGGCGTGCCGATAGTCGGCACCATGGAAGACATAAGGGCGGCAATAAGCGAGTTCAGGCCGGAGGAATTTCTTATCGCAATACCCTCCGCGAAACCGGAAACCATGATTTCGCTTATGAAAAGACTCCGGGAGTACAGGCTTCCCATAAAGACGCTTCCTTCCATAAGCGACATCATAAACGGACACGTGGGCGTAAGCCAGATTAAGCCTCTGGAGCTGGAAGACCTCCTTTCCCGCCCCCCCGTCAAGGCGGACAGGGACATGCTCGTTTCGTTCATAAAGGGCAGGACGATAATGGTCACGGGCGCGGGAGGCTCCATCGGCTCCGAGATATGCCGCCAGGCCCTGAGCCTCGGCGCGAAGGCGGTCGTGGCATACGAGCGGCATGAGAACAGCCTCTATAACCTTGAGATGGAAATCCGGCGCAGGGACGGAGCGGCGTCTTTTTATCCCGTTATAGGAGACGTCAACGACAGGCACAGGCTGGAAGAAACCTTTTCATGTTACGCACCCGACACCGTCTTCCATGCCGCGGCCCACAAGCATGTCCCGATGATGGAGGCGAACCCGCGCGAGGCGATATGCAACAACATCCTCGGAACCCGCAAGTGCGCGATACTGGCCGGAGAGCACGGCGTGGAGCGCTTCGTCCTCATCTCAACCGACAAGGCCGTAAATCCCAGTTCCATAATGGGCGCCTCGAAGCGGGCCTGCGAGCTTTTCGTGCACGCGCTCAACGAGAACTCCTCCACAAAATACATCACCGTCCGCTTCGGGAACGTGCTGGGTTCATCCGGCAGCGTCGTGCCGCTATTCAGGGAGCAGATAAAGCGCGGCGGCCCCGTTACCGTAACACACCCCGACATAGTGCGTTTCCTGATGCTGATACCGGAGGCCGTCCAGCTTGTGCTCCAGGCGGCAAGCATAGGCATGGGAGGCGAGATATTCGTCCTCGATATGGGCGAACCCATGAAGATAGCGGACCTCGCCCGGAATCTGATTGTACTCTCAGGTTACGAACCGGATAAGGACATCAAGGTGGAGTATATCGGCCTCAGGCCGGGAGAGAAGCTCTATGAAGAGCTCTTCGACAAGAGCGAGGACGTGTCGCTTACGCCCGCCGGGAAGGTATTCATGGCGGTGTCGAAAGACCTGCCGGACAGGGCCGCCATAATGAAGTTCGGGAACATGCTTGAACAGTGCATGATAAGGAAAGACACCGACGCCATGCTGGGGCATCTCTGCCGACTGGTAAACACGTACACGTATAACGGTCAGGCAAATGCGGAAGAGACGAGGAAGGCGGCATAGCCCGCGCCCTACGGGACTGAGGCGATTGCCTTTTCCGGGCTCCTCGAGTTGCTTATCCCGGAGCGCGCTCCTTTCTCGCTTACTACAATTACGGCATAGCTGTATGTATGACCTTTCCTGACGGTGAAGTCATCGTAGGAAAGGCATGTCCCTTCCGTGCCGAAGACGGCGATCCTGTTTCCGGGAACGATTTCGGTTTCCGTAACGGGCGTATTTTTCGCTTTCCTGTATATCTCATAATAGAGATTGAGACTTTTATCCTTGACAGGCTTGCACCATGTCAGATGCAAACCCCCGTTGCCCGGTTTCACCTTCAGCCCTTTTACCGCAGGGGGCGCGGACTCGCCCGCCGCCGAAATTGCAAAAAATAAAAATAGAAACGGTATGACCGAGGACGCCAGAAGGATACGCTTCATAAAGGGCCTCCTTTATAATAATTCTTATTTTAATTATAATATAGCAGAAAAAGAGGCCGGCAGGGTAAAAATTTGATGCCCTGCCACCCGATAGGCCTCCGGAATATCCCCCCGCGGGCCGTCAAACCGGCAAGGGCGCCTTAAGTGGTTAAATTAAGGGAGATTTCCGGGAATCAACCGCTTTTTTATTTTTATACAAATCACTTGTGAAAATCGATAAATTGTGGTAAACCATCCGGATATGATAAAGAGGCTGGCCTTTATAATTTTCCCGGTCTGTTTTTTAACCGCCTTTCTGGGGGCGAACCTCCCGGGACTCGGGACGGTCAGCCTTCGCCCAAGGGCGGAGCCGCTATTCAAAAGCCTCGTGGAGTCTTCCGGGAACTGCTCCGGCGGCGTGCTTGCAGACATCGGTTTCCGAAAGAACTGCCTCGATTATGTCCCGGAGGAGGAATACCCCTCTTTTGAACCGGAGGCGCCGAGATATAATCCGCAGGAAATAGAGGTCCATATCGTAGAGCGGCCCCCGCCTTATATCTCCTGAACCGGCCACTCAGGATTAAAATAACAACAGAGGTCAATAGCAAACGAGGAGGTTTAATCAATGAAGCTTTTAAAAAGAGGTTTTATCGTTCTGACGGCGGCGCTTCTTGTCGGCGCCGGGTTTTACGGTTGCGCCAAGAAACAGATCAAGACGAGCGGGGGCGAGATAAAGTCCCAGCAGCCTTCGACCACCCAGGCCAAGACGGCGCCCTCTGCGCCGGAGAAAAAGGTGACGGAAGCCCCTTCGGCCCAGAAGGAACTGACACAGCCGAAGGAGGCAGGATTGGCCGAGAAGACACTTAAGACAATACACTTCGATTTCAACAAGTACAACATCAGGCCGGAGGACGGCACCATCCTTCAGGCAAACGCGAAGTGGATAAAGGCCAACAAGCCCGGCGTAGTCCTTATCGAAGGCAACTGCGACGAGCGCGGGACGGTGGAGTATAATCTGGCCCTGGGCGAGAGAAGGGCCGTGGCCGCCGAGAAATACCTCATGTCGCTCGGCATCAAGAAATCGGAGCTTAAGACCATAAGCTACGGGAAGAACAAGCCCGTCGATCCCGCCCATAACGAGACCGCCTGGGCAAAGAACAGGAGAGACGATTTCGTCGTGCAGTAGTTCTGCGCATATGTCAAAGAATCAGGGGGCGGGAGATTCCCGCCCCCTGTAATTTTAAACCATGACAAGGCGCCTTACCGCCGGACAGAGACTACGCGGCCTTACCGATGGTCTTTCGGCGGGCCTTGAAAAGCCGGTCGGCGCTCCTTTTTACCTCTTCCCAGCACTCGTCGCACGACTCGTGCAGTCTGCCGAGCATGACCACGGCCTGGTCGCGGCGCTCCTTAAGCTCGTTAATCCTCTGCCTTTCGCGCAGTCTGCCTGCCGGGTCTTTTTTTTCGGAAGCTTCCCGCAGCCTGTCTATCGTTTCGTCGATCATGCGGACCTGGAACGCGGCATGCCGTATGTAATCTTCCCTGGATTTCAAGACGCTGGTTTTCATTTTATACCTCCCGTGCCCGAAAACCGCAAAGACGCCACATAATAATTATAACAAAATGACGCACAGGCGAACTTAAAATCTTGACAGAGGATTAACGCTGCGGTATTATCAACACTTAAGTCCGGGGGGAGTCAGTCGAGTAATAGATTTAAAGGTGTTACCGATGTCCTTCAGCTTCCTTGGAAGCGAAAAATTCAAGTGGGGACTAATAGGCGCGCTCTCCGGCGCCGCAGTCCCCATTTTCTTTATACTTCTCCAGCCTTCCATTCAAATCCAGGGCAAACTTTTTACGGCGGCGTTTATGGTCTGCTCTTCCGGTGCTCTCGGCCTGGGCGGTTTTCTCTTCGGACGCCTTCGGGACAGCGACCTGCGGTTTCGCCGCAAAATGGAGATCAGGGCCAAGGAAGTCTCCGTCCTGGACTCCCTCGCAGACGCGCTGTCGAGCACGAAAGACCTGGACTCGCTTCTGTATGTCGCGCTCCGGGAGACCGTCGAATTTCCTGTTCTGAGCGGGCTTTCGAAATGCGCCGCCTTCGTGAAGGATGCCCAGACCGCGCGCCTCAGGCTCGCCGCGAAGATAGACAGGGAGGCCCGGCCCGGCGGTTTTGAAAAAGAGATAGAGGCCGGGCAATGCCTCTGCGGGATTGCCGCCGAGACGGGGGAGATGATTATCTGCCCGGACGGCTCCACGGACGAGCGGTGTCATTCCTCCGAGCCGAGAGGATACGTCGTCGTCCCTCTGAAAAATTCATACAACGTACTCGGCGTGATGGTTTATTACCTGCCGATAGGCGCCGCGCCCGCGTACGAGGACGCGCGGCTTCTTTCCGCCGCCGCATCCAGGATATGCTCCGCCGCGGAGAACCTCATCCTCTCAGGCCAGGCCCAGGCAGCGTCGGAAGACATGGCCAGAAGCGGCCAGACCCTCGCCAGGAAGGTGGCCCAGCTTAATTCCCTCGTCGAGGTTGACAGAATTATCCTTTCCACGCTGGACAGGGACGAGATGCTGCACAAGGTCGGCGTCCAGATACGGAGCCTCGTCCCGGCTGACCTGGGCGGCGTCGCGCTTTGCGACCCCGACACCGGGGACTACCGCTACATCGGCGGCTGGGGGATGGAGATAAAAAACCGGGAGATTCTCCAGACCGCGGACTGGCTTGGCAGCCCCGTCCTGAACCGCGGAAAGCCCATGATGAGGAAGAACATAGAGGAAGAGGTCATACTCTCCCCCTTCGACAGACTCCTGCACGAGATGGGCGTGAAGTCGGACCTCTACGCGCCCATAATGCGCAAGGGCAAGACGGTGGGCATATTCTTCCTCGGCTGCTTCAGGGAAGGCGCGTTCAATCAGGAGGACGTGGACACCGCCGTTATATTTTCGTCGAGGATGGGTCTCGCGCTTGAGCACGTCCGGCTGATATACGACCTTGACGAGATGTCGGTAAATATCATTCACGCCCTCGCTTCCGCAATCGACGCCAAAAGCTCCTGGACGAAAGGCCACTCCGAGCGCGTGTCGGATTACTCCATGGCCATCGCAGAGCACATGGGAATGCCGAAGCGCGATATAGAGCGCCTGCGGCTGGCCGGATTACTGCACGACATAGGCAAGATAGGCACTTACGACGTCCTGCTGGACAAGACCGGCCAGCTTACCCAGGAGGAATGGGAACTTATCAAGCTTCATCCGGACAGGGGCTGCGAGATACTTGGGCCGATTACGGAGTTTAGGGACATACTCCCGGCAGTAAGGCACCACCACGAGCGCTGGGACGGAACCGGCTATCCGCTGGGGCTTCGCGGCGAGAATATACCGCTTATGGCCCGGATTCTCACCATCGCGGATTCGTTCGACACCATGACCGCGGACAGACCATACCGCTCCGCGATAGGGGTGACAAACGCACTCCAGGAGATACGTTACTGCACCGGGACCCAGTTCGCGCCGGACGTCTCGGACGTCTTCCTCAGGCTGGTTATGGAAAACGGGCCGGACCTGTCGCGGCTTCGGCAGAGCACGCCCCACAGGTTGTCCATCCCGGCGGTTTTCGGCACGTCGTAAACAAGGGCCTGCAGCGCCCTGAAAATCCTTTTTATTATTGAACTATCCCCCCGCCTCTGATATAATAAACGAACTTTTTGTAAATGGGAAAACGCGCGTTTTTGCTATCCGGAGGCCTCGCTTAAGGCATGGTCAGACATGATCCGGAAGGATTGGACCTCCCTTCCGAGCTCGACGAGGAAGAGGACGAGGGAGGTCCGGCTACCCAGGGCGGCATGGAGGGGGCGGTCAAGGCTAATACCCTGAACCGGTGCATCGCACGGTTTATTGACATCCTCATCGCGCTTTTTCTGGCAAGACTTCCGGGTTATATCGGGTTTTTTTCCGGCCTTCTGTATATCGGCATAGCCGACGGGGTAATGAACGGCAGGAGCGTCGGGAAGAGGATAGCGGGTTTAAGGGTATATTCCAAAAAGACCGGGAACAGGGCGGACTTCCGTCTCTCCATACTCAGGAACTCGACCATAGGGATATTCTACTGCCTGTCGCTAATCCCGTTTGTCGGCTGGGCCGCGGGGCTTCTGGGGCTTGGCTTCGAGCTTCTGCTCATCATCGGCAGCCCGGAGGGGATGAGGCTCGGGGACGAGATTGCGCTTACGGTCGTGAGGGACGAAGAGTAAAATTTTCAGGAGTAGTCTAATGTTCATAAACTCATTGCTTGGCATGTTCTCCAACGACCTGGGCATAGACCTGGGCACCGCGAGCACGCTGGTATATGCGAAGGGCAGGGGTATAGTCTGCAACGAACCCTCCGTCGTGGCTATAGACAAATCCACCCGGCGGGTCCTCGCAGTTGGGATGGAGGCCAAGCGGATGCTGGGCCGCACCCCCGGAGACATAGTCGCCATCCGCCCGATGAAAGACGGCGTTATCGCGGATTTCGACGCGACCGAACAGATGCTCCGCTACTTCATCCAGAAGGTGCATAACCGTAAGACCTTCCTCCGGCCAAGGATAATCGTCGGCGTGCCTTCCGGGATTACGCAGGTGGAACAGAGGGCCGTCCGGGACAGCGCGGAGCAGGCGGGCGCGAGGGAGGTATATCTCATTGAAGAGCCGATGGCGGCGGCTATCGGCGCGGGGCTTCCGATTACGGAGCCTTCCGGGAACATGGTCGTGGACATCGGCGGCGGCACCACGGACGTCGCGGTCATATCGCTTGCCGGCATAGTCTATTCCAAGACCGTCAAAACTGGCGGCGACAAGATGGACGAGGCCATCATAAATTACATAAAAAGGAAGTATAACCTGCTCATCGGCGAGCGCACCGCCGAGCATATAAAAATGTCCATCGGCTCCGCGTACAAAACAGACGACGACAGCAAGACGATGGAGGTCCGCGGACGCGACCTGGTATCCGGCATCCCGAAGACGCTCATAATCGACGACGAGGAAGTCCGCGAGGCCCTGATGGAGCAGGTTCTGACTATCGTGAACACGATAAAGGTCACTCTCGAAAACACGCCTCCGGAACTTGCCGCGGACATCGTGGAGAAGGGAATCGTCCTGGCGGGCGGCGGCGCGCTCCTGAAGGGAATAGACGTACTGATCCGCGAGGAGACCGCGCTCCCGATAGTAATCGCCGAAGACCCGCTCTCGGCGGTCGTCATGGGAACGGGGAAGGCGCTCGACGAGCTCGACCTGCTGCGACGGGTATCCGTCAGGACATAACGTTCCTTCTTGAGCGGCCTTCGGGGCTGATGGCCGGGCTTTCCCCAACTAAGGTATAAGATGTTTCGCTACCTTGCCAGGAACAGGAGTATCCTGCTCCTTGTCCTCATAATCCTTATGAGCTTCATCATAATTACTTCGCAGGTAAGAAGGCCCAGGAACGCCACGCTCCCGGAACGGGTCGTATCGACAATACTTTATCCGTTCGCCGAGGGGACGCTGGCGGTAAAAAACTCCTTCAGGCGCGCCTGGGGAAATTACGCAGGGCTTGTGGACGCGCGGGACGAAAACGCAAGGCTGAAAAAAGAGAACAGGGAGTTCTACCTTGAGAACCTGAGACTCAGGGAGGCGCTTTCGAAGGACGCGGAGACGACTGCGCTTGGGCCGGCCCTTGGCGGGTTCGGCTGCCCGCACGTAACCGCGCATGTCATCGGGCGGGACGCCTCGTCGTGGTTCAAGACCGCCTGGATAGACAAGGGTTCGCCAAGCGGGATAGCCCGCGACATGCCGGCCGCGACGAAGGCCGGAGTCGTTGGCCGCGTGACGAAGGTAAGCGGCTGGACGTCCCGCATCACGCTCATAACAGACCCCGCAAGCGCCGTGTCCTGCATAACCCGGCGCACGCGCGAGCCGGGCATACTCGCCGGTGAAGGCGGCGGGCTTTGCAGGTTTATGTATGTGGGCAAGAGCGCGGACGTGAAGACGGGCGACCTTTTGATTACCTCAGGGCTTGACAGGGTATTTCCGGAGGGCATGCCGGTCGGGTGGGTTGTCTCGGTCTCGAAGGCAGGCCAGGGATATTTCCAGGACATAGAAGTGCGTCCTGCGGCGGACATAAAGCGGTTCGAGGCGGCGGCGATACTGCTCTACAGGCCAAGTCCGATTCCGCCGGAGCCTGCGCCGGGCGAGAAGGGCGTGAAGTAATGAAACTGAACGTCTCCGTATACGTCACGTTCATAATAATCGCGGGTCTCCAGGCCGTTCTTGGAGACTGCCTCTCCGTCTGGGGAATAAAGCCGAGCCTGATGCTCATAGCGGTATACGCCTTCTCCATCACGGAGAGCGGCTCCTCCGGCATAATATACGGCGCGTTCGCGGGTTTCCTCGATGACTGCCTCTCCGGCGGCTATATCGGGCTTTTTACCTCCGGCTATGCGCTTGTCGGATACCTCGCGGGCCGGGCCGGCAGGAAGTGGTTCAATATCGGCGAGTCCGCGAACTTCGCCGGGCTGTTCGCGCTCTCGCTGGTAAACGGTGTTTATACCGCCGTGGTCGTGCAGACCGTCCGGGGCGACGGCGGGATACTGTTCAGGATACTCCGGTTCGGCCTTCCGCAGGCGTTATACAACGCGCTTGCGGGGGCGCTCCTTTTGTGGCTTTTCAGATCACGCCTGTCGAAGAGAGTGCCCTGGCTTAAGAACATAAGGCAGATACAGGTCCGGATATAGGTTTAAATGAAGTTTGACAGAAACGGGTTCTACGGCGAGGGCGGGGAGGGCGCGGGCGATATAAAAAAGCGGCTGTGGCTGCTCTCCGTATGCGTCGTGGTCTTTTTCGCCGTGATTGTCCTTCGGCTGTGGTATCTCCAGGTTATAAAGGGCGCGTATTACCGAAAGCTTTCCGAGGACAACCGCATCCGCGTCATAAGCATACGCCCGCCCAGGGGGATAATCTACGACAGAAACGGCATCCCCCTGGCCGATAATACGCCCAGCTACACCATAACCTTCACCCCCGAAGACGCGAGGGGCAGGCCGGAGGTGATACGGAAGCTGGCCGGCATCCTGGGCGTAACGCCTGAGGACCTGGTGGACTATATCAGGTCGGAAAAGTTCCGTAATCCCTACCAGCCCATTCGCGTGCGGGAGAACGCCTCGTTTGCCGAAATATCCGAGGTCGAGGCGGCGAAAGACGACCTGCCGGGAGTCTCCGTAGAGGTGGAACTGAGGCGTTATTATCCGTATGGGGATTTCGCGTCGCATTTGATCGGCTACATCGGGAAGATAACGCCGGAACAGCACAAGTTGGCCAAATATGCCGACCTCCCGCCGGATTTTCTGATAGGCCAGTACGGACTGGAGCAGGCCTTCGACAAATACATACGCGGCGTGCCCGGGAAAAGAGCCATAGAGGTGGACGCAATGGGACACCAGAAAAAGGTGCTGTATACGGTGAACCCCATAGCCGGAAACGACCTCGTCACGACGCTGGACTTCCGGGCGCAGCAGGCGGCGGAGGAAGGAATGAAGGGCAAGACGGGAGCGCTCGTCGCCATCGACCCCGTGAACGGAGACGTCCTGGCAATGGTATCGAAACCCTCCTTCGACCCGAACATCTTCACCGTGGGCCTTACGAGCAAGGACTGGCAGTATCTCACGACGGACCCCGGCAAGCCGCTCGACAACCGCGCGCTCCAGGGGCGGTTCCCGCCCGGCTCCACGTTCAAGCTGGCGGTGTCCCTGGCGGGGCTTGAGACGGGAAAGGCGACCCTTGACTCCCCCGTGATATTCTGCACGGGCGGCTGGCCCTTCGGCGGCAGGATATTCCACTGCTGGGACAAGCACGGTCATGGCCGCACCACGCTCCACAAGGCCATTGTCCAGTCCTGCGACACGTATTTCTATAACCTCGGCAACATCCTGGGCATTGACAATATCGCAAAATACGCGAACTACCTGGGTCTTGGGATGAAGACCGGCATCGGCCTCAGAGAGAACAGCGGGCTTATACCATCGACCTCCTGGAAGCTGAAATACCGGCACTGCAAGTGGTATCCCGGCGAGACGATTTCCTGCGCCATCGGCCAGGGCTACGTCAGCGTAACGCCCATACAGCTTGCGAGGATGGCGGCGACGATAACGAACGGCGGGGTGCTCTACCGGCCCCAGGTCGTAAGCGCGATAAGATACGTTAACGGCAGCATAAAGCAGTTCCCGCCGGATGTACTCTGGAAGCTGCCGGTAAAGCAGTCTAACCTGGACATCATAAGGGACGGGATGTACGGCGTCGTAAACGAGCCGGGCGGCACCGCGCACCTGGCGGGATCGAAAAGAGTGGTTGTCGGCGGCAAGACCGGGACGGCTCAGGTTATAGGTCTTGGCAGGGGACGCGGGCTGAAGTTCAAGGACAACGCGTGGCTTGTGGCGGCGGCCCCGCTTTACAATCCGAAGATTGCCGTCGCCATACTGATGGAACACGCCGGGCACGGCGGCTCCGCCTGCGGCCCCCTGGCGAAGCAGGTCATCGAGGCGTACCTGAGGATAGACGACAAGTCCATAGCCGAAAAGAACGGCTTCGGGAACCTTACCGGCACGATTCTGCACAGGGCGGTGATGAAATTTGACAATTTCACCGGGAGCCGGATGAAAACCTTTAAATCCATGACGGGCATCGCGAAGACGCGGATGCTGCTTGAGAAGTAACGCCCCCCTCGGTTCCCCCTCTTAAAATAAGAGTGGGGAAGGGGGAGTTATGGAAATATAATATGGTCGATAGACACAAAAGAATAATCTCCAACTTCGACGTGAGTTTCCTCGTCTCGGTCGGCCTGCTTATCGCCATCGGCCTGACCGCGGTCTATTCCGCCACCTACAGCATGAGCGGCGGGACGCACGCGCTTTTCAAAAAACAGCTCCTCTGGATAATCTTCGGGCTTGCGACAATGGCCGCCCTCGCGTTCTTCGATTACCGGCGTCTGGAGCGGTGGGGATACGTCCTGTACGTTATCGCGATATTGCTCCTGCTGGCGACGCTTGCCGTGGGGCATTCCGGCATGGGCGCGCAGAGATGGCTGCACCTGGGGCCTTTCACATTCCAGCCGTCGGAGGTCGCGAAGCTTTTCATAATCGTCGCGCTCGCAAAGTATTTCGCCGAGGACGGGATAACAAGGGGCCATACGCTCCGCCAGCTTGTGAAGCCCCTCCTGCTCGTGATGCTCCCGGTGGGGCTTGTCGTAAAACAGCCGGACCTCGGCACGGGGCTTATGTTCCTTTTCATATTCTGCGCGGTCGTTATCGTCGCGGGGATAAGGATAAAGTCGTTCCTGTTGCTGTTCCTCGCGTCGGCAATCTCGGCGCCCGCCGCCTGGGGCCTTCTGTGGAAGCACCTGAAGGACTATCAAAAGAGACGCCTTACGATGTTCCTTTCCCCGGAGCGGGACCCGTCGGGCGCGGGCTATCACATCATACAGTCCAAAATCGCCATCGGCTCCGGCTCCGTCTTCGGAAAGGGCTTCCTGCACGGCACGCAGAGCCAGCTGAACTTCCTTCCGGAGCGGCATACGGACTTTATATTCTCGGTCATATCGGAAGAATGGGGTTTCATAGGCTCCATCACCGTCCTCGCGGTGTACCTCTTTATCGTCCTCTGGGGCATAGAAACCGCGCAAAAGTCCAAGGACCGTTTCGGCGCGCTCCTCGCCGTCGGCGCGGTCGCGATGATATTTTTTCACATCGTTATAAACATCGGGATGACCGTGGGGATAATGCCCGTGGTGGGCGTGCCGCTCCCGCTCGTCAGCTACGGCGGCACCTCCGCGCTCACGACATTAATAGCCCTGGGACTGCTCGCGAGCGTGAACCTGC
>JAJYGS010000044.1 GCA_021785055.1 Nitrospirota bacterium
GCAAGGTAAGGCTCATCGCCTCCCTCCCCTCGCTCGACACGTCCGTATGCAGCAAGGAGGCCCTGCGCTGGGGCGACGAGGCGGAGAAGCTGGACAACCCGGAGATAGCCTGGCTGGTCGTGAGCATGGACCTCCCCTTCGCCCAGAAACGCTTCCTGGAGGACGAGGACGTCCGCGGCCTTACGATAATATCCGACTACAGGAACGCCTCGTTCGGAGAGAACTGGGGAGTGCTCGTAAAGGACCTGAGGCTGCTTCAGAGGGCGGTGTTCGTGGTGGACAAAAATAACGTGATAAGGCATGTGGAATACGTCCGGGATATGGGCGAATTCCCCGATTTCGACGCCGCGCTGAAGGTCGTCCGGGACCTGACGGAACGGGAGAGAAGGGCCGCGGCCTGAAAAAGCCCGGGCCTGCCGGCCTACCGGTTCGAGGCCGGTCTACCGGTTCGAGGCCGGTCTACCGGCAAAACGCTATTGCCAACGGGGATGAGGGTGTGATAATATCTGCCTTCATGTCCATTACGGCAATCAAGCGGGGGGCGGGCGAGTTTGAAGAGGGCGGGTTTTAATTTAAAGGCCGCGGCGCTGGCGTTTGCAGCGGCTTTATCGTTTTTCCTTTGTGCCATTCCGCCGCAGGCGCGCGCGGACACGTCCCTTATCCCCCTTCCGGTGTACGATACCTCGCGTAACGGCGGGAACGAATACGGCGTAATGCCCGTATGGCTTCTTAAGGAGAACAGCGGCTACATCTACGGCATTGTCGCCCCCTCCGTCGTATATAACGCCCATACCGGCGTAAACCTCACCTTCCGCTACTTAGGCTATCCTACCACGGACGAGAACTACAGGATATTCATAAACCGCTCCACGAAGGTGGACCAGGAATATACCGGGGAATACTGGAACAACCGTATACTGGGCGGCAACTTCAAGATATACGGCAGGTTTACGTTCTACCGGGACTCCACCTACCGCTTCTTCGGCCTCTCCGAAAGAAGTCCGGAGAAGGACGAGACGAACTATTCCAACGTGGAGCTTGCGCCGAAGTTCATCCTCGGATATTACCTCCCGCACCACCTGCTGCTCTCTTACGGAGAGGTGCTGCACTGGGTCACCATCCGCCGGGGCACGGCAAAGGGCCTGCCGTATATAAAGGACAAGTTCCCGAACCTCCAGGGGATAAACGGCGGCGCGGTAATCGAGCGGCAGTTGACGCTCTCTTACGACACGAGGGACGACCAGCTCTTCCCGACCAAGGGCTGGTATTCCAATCTCTACGGTATGCTTGGGCAGAACTTCGCCCACGACAGGATGTTTTCCAGGATAGGGATAAACGGCAGGACATTCATCTCCGCGGACGACAAGAGATACGTAACCGTCCTGAAAGGGGCGTTCGAGATGACCGGCGGGCACGACATACCTTTCTTCGAACTCAGCAACATCGGCGGCGAGGACACGCTCCGGGGCTTCGGAGACTACCGCTATTACGACAAAGGGTATATACTGTTTAACGCCGAGGAGAGGATAAGGCTCTTCAAGCTGAAGCTCTTCGGCGTCTGGAGCGAATGGGAGGCGGCGCCATTTATTGACATGGGCCGCGTATACAGCTCGCTCCGCAAAGAGCCGCTTGAGGACTACCAGGTAAATCCGGGAATCGGTTTCCGGGCAATAGTCCAGCCGAACGTCGTGGGCCGGGTGGACCTGGGCTACAGCAAGGAAGGCATCAACGCATTCGTGGGCCTGGATTTTCCGTTTTAAGACACTGTCATTCTGAGCGCAGCGAAGAATCCGATTTTCAGATATTTTGAGGCTTACAGTGAAGGTTTATCTCGCTGAATACGCGGGTTTCTGCATGGGCGTGCAGAGGGCCATCGACCTCGCGCACAAGACGGCCTCCGAGGAGGCGGCACCGGTCTTCGTCCTGCACGAGATAGTGCATAACAACAGCGTCGTGAGCGACCTGGCTGCCAGGGGCGTGAGGTCCGTGGACAGCGTGGACGAGGTGGACAAGGGCACGCTGATCATAAGCGCGCACGGGGCCGCTCCGGAGGTTATCAAAAAGGCCCAGGCCAAGGGCCTGAAGGTCGTGGACACCACCTGCCCGCTTGTCAGCAAGATAGACCGGATAATAACGAAACTCACTGGCTCCGGCCACACGATATTCCTCCTGGGGGACAAGGATCACGCGGAAGTCAGGGGCCTGAAGGCCGTTGCGCCGGAGGTTACGCACGTCTTCAGGTTCCTGGAAGAGATAAACAATCTGCCGCTCGTGGAAGGCCCGGCGGCGCTGGTGTCCCAGACGACGCAGAACATAAAGTTCTTCGATGAAGTCGTAAAAAAGATAAAGGAGCGCTACCCGCAGGCGGAGATATACAACACCATCTGCGACGCCACCGAGAAGCGGCAGACGGCGGCCATGGACCTCGGCAAACAGGTGGAGATAATGATCACCGTCGGTTCCAGGAACAGCGCGAACTCCAAGAGGCTCCAGGAAGTGGCGAAGACGGTCGCGCCCAAGTCTTACCTCGTGGACAACGCCAATGAGCTCGATCCGAAGTGGTTTTCGGGCGTGAGCAAGGTCGGGGTAACGGCGGGGGCGTCGACGCCGGATATTCTCATCGATGGAGTCATCGAGCGGATAAAGAGTTTCGGAGAGGGCAAATGAAAACGTTATTCCTTAACCCGCCGTCCTTCGAGGACTTCGACGGCGGCGCGGGTTCGCGCTACCAGGCCACGCGCGAGGTGCGCTCGTTCTGGTATCCGACATGGCTTGCATACCCGGCGGGCATGCTGCCCGGCTCGCGGATACTCGACGCCCCGGCTTCCGGCCTCGACGTGCAGAAAACACTCGATATTGCCAGAGACTACGATCTGTTTGTTCTCTATACCAGCACGCCGTCGCTTAAAAACGACTCCGCCTTCGCGGCGAAGATAAAGGAAATTGTTCCCCGTTCCCTCGTATGTTTCGTCGGGCCGCACCCGAGCGTCCTGCCGGAAGAGACGCTCCAGGCCGCGCCTGCGGTGGACTTCGCCGTGCGCGGGGAATTCGATTACGTCATCCCGGAGATAGCAGGCGGAGCCGCTCTCGCCGGCGTAAAGGGCATAAGCTGGCGAGACGGGGATAAGATAGTCCATAACCAGGACAGGGAACTTATTCACGACCTGGACAAGCTCCCGTTCGCCACGGAGGTCTACAAGCGCGACCTCGACTTCAAGGAATACGAGATACCCTGGATACAATATCCATACCTGTCCTTCTATACCGGGCGCGGCTGCTCGTCGAAGTGCGTATACTGCCTCTGGCCGCAGACATATTCCGGGAACGCATACAGGACGAGAAGCCCCAGGAACGTAATAGAAGAGGTGAAATACGCGCTCGGCGCCTTCCCGGGCGTAAAGGAGATATTCTTCGACGACGACAACTTCTGCGAGGACCAGAAAAGGGCGATAGAGATAGCGAAGCTTATGAAGCCGCTCGGAATAAGCTGGGGTTGCAATTCAAAGGTCACCGCGAAGTATGAGACACTGAAGGCCCTGAAGGAAGGCGGGATGCGCGTCATAATGGTGGGCTACGAGACGGGCGACCAGGGCATACTCAATAACGTCCGCAAAGGGACTACAATAGAGCAGGCGCGGACGTTTACAAAGAACTGCAAGGATCTCGGCATTACGATACACGGGGCCTTCGTCCTCGGCCTTCCGGGCGAGACAAGAGATACGGTCGAGAGCTCGATTAAGTTCGCCTGCGAGATGGACCCGGAGACGATACAGGTCTCGCTCGCCTCGCCCTATCCGGGCACGAAGTTCTTCGAGCTGTGCGTGAAGGAGGGTTACATAAACCCTGAGAGCCTCGTCTCCGAGAAGGGCTACCAGAGCTGCGTTATAAACTACCCCGCAATTTCGAGCGAAGAGATATTCATGGCTGTGGAGAAGTTCTACAAGAAGTTCTACTACCGCCCGAAGTATGTAATCAAGGTGCTTAGGAAGGCCTTCTCGGACAAGGACGAACTGAAACGCATATACCGCGAGGCGAAGGAGTTCTACGGCTTCATCGCCAAGAGGCGCGAGGCGTTGAAGGAAGGGGCCGGGGGCTGAGGCGAATAAAATAGGACCGTCATTCCGGGCGAAGTCTGGGAATCCACCGATTTTAAAAACAATGTTGCGCAGGCTGATTTTTTTATTAACGGTTTCTATAATTTTTTTACCGTACGGCATCTCTTACGCCTCGCAGGCCGGCGCCGTAACGTCCGCGCTCGACCATGCGAAGACGAGAGACGATATTGTCCGGCAGGTCGCAAGGCTCGAAACCCTGGCAAAATCCGCCCCGTCCCGGGAAGTCTGGCAGCAGCTTGGCCGCGCGCTCTACCTCCTCGGCGAGGGCGAGAAAAATCATAAGCAGAAGCTCGATTACCTGGACAGGTCTCTTTCCGCATCCAAGACGGCGCTCATGAAGAACCCGTCGGACACCGTCGCGCTGTACTGGAAGGCGATGGCCCTGCTCCAGGAGGCGGACGCGGTCGGGGGCTTAAGTGCGCTATCGGACGTGAGAGAGGCGCTTCGGGACTTGAAGACGGTCTCGAAAAGCGCGCCCGGATACGACGACGCCGGGGCCTTCAGGAGCCGGGGCAAGGTGCTGATCGAGGCCCCCGCCTGGTCTTTGATAGGGGACAAAAAGGAGGGCCTCAAGCTGCTCGTCAAGGCTGTGAACGTTGCGCCCGCGAACCTCGTGAACCGCCTCTACCTGGCCCAGGCGTATCTTAAAAACGACATGAAGGCCAACGCCAAGGCGGAGCTTGCGTACGTCATTAACGCCCCGGCCAAAAAAGGCGACAAGGACGCCGCCCTCACCAAGGCAAAGGCCGCAAAACTCATCCGGGAGGCGAGGTAAGGTTGCAGGTCATCCTTGCCATCCTGCTTCTTCTGTGGCTCTCTTCCGCCGCGTATTACATAATCTCCGCATGGTGCCTGAGGTCGTTTTATAAAAGTAGGGGCGCTAATTTCGTCTGTCATTCTGAACGAAGTGAAGAATCCACAGTTAAAATCATACAGGCGGATTCTTCGGCTGCTCCTCAGAATGACACCCCGGCTTATCCCCCCATTACCGTCCTGAAACCCATAAGGGGCGCGGACGACGCCCTCTACGAAAACCTGAAGAGCTTCGTGGAGCAGGACTATCCCCGCTTCCAGGTGATATTCGGCATAGCCGAGCGCACAGACCCGGCATACGCCGTAGCACAGAGGCTCGTCTTTGAATATCCGGAAAAGGAACTGCTCGTCGCGGAGACGGGCCCGCCTCTCTCGCCGAACCGCAAGGTCAGTAACCTCGCGGCAATGTATGCGTTTTCGAAATATGATATAATTTTGGTTGCCGACGCCGACATGAGGGTCGGGAGGGATTACCTTTCCCGCGTTTCCGAAGGGTTTGCCGGGCCGGAGGTCGGCCTTGTAACGTGCCCTTACAGGGGGTGTTATCCAGGCAGCGTCGGAGCCGCATTCGAGGCGCTTTCGATAAACGCTGACTTCCTCCCGTCGGTAACGGTAGCCGAGAGGCTCGAGGGGATAAGCTTCGCCCTCGGCGCGACGATGGCGGTCCGGCGGGAGGCGCTTGAGAGGATTGGCTCCTTCGAGGCGCTTAAGGACTTCCTCGCGGACGACTACCAGCTCGGAAACAAGATATATAAGGCGGGCTATAAGCTTTCGCTCTCGCGCTATGTTGTGGACAGCGTCCAGGGGCGTGAGAGCTTCCGGGAATATTTCGCGCATCAACTGAGGTGGGGCAGGACGTACAGGGCGTGCAGGCCGGTGAGCTATTTCTTCGCCGGGCTTACGAAGGGGACGGCAATTGCGGCGCTTTTTCTTCTGGCGTCCGGCTTTTCCCCGGCGGGATGGGCTGTCTTTTCAGCCGACCTTGCGCTTCGGAATTCCCTGGCCGTCCGGCTTGAGAGTAAATACGTCAGGGCTCCCGGCGCGCTGAAATACTACTGGCTTCTCCCGCTA
>JAJYGS010000143.1 GCA_021785055.1 Nitrospirota bacterium
GATGCCCCCCTGGCCGTCCGACACAACGCGCACGCTGCCCTCTGACGCCCCTTTGTAGCCGCGCGTAAGCACCGCCGTTTTGATTCCTTTCTCCGTCAGCATCCGCGCAATCTCTATCGCCATCGGTGTCTTGCCCGTCCCGCCTGCGGTGATGTTGCCGACGCTTATGACCCTGCACGGCAGACGCTTCGGCTTGATTAGCCCGCTTGTGTACGCCCACGCCTTCAGCCCCGCGCCGAGACCATAGACTGCGCTTGCGGGATAAAGGAGATACATCCACGCAGGCAAAGGCCGTTCGCCTTTAAGGGCGGAGAGGAGGTCGGGATTTAATCTCATAGCCTAAGCTTTAAGTGATGTTGCAAGTCACGGCTCATGCCTGATAAAACCATTTTTAATAAATAGATTCATTTTCTCTTAAATAACTTCTCCAATTCGTTCAGTCCGAATTTTATCGCCGTCGGTCTGCCGTGGGCGCAGGTATAGGGTATCTCGCAGGCGAAGAGCTGTTCTATGAGCCGCTCCATGGCGTGCGGGTGAAGCTTCTTTCCCGCCTTGACGGCGCTTTTGCAGGCGACGGACTTGCAAATCTTTTCTCTTAGCTCGTCCGCCTTGCCTTTCACGTCCGATGACTCAAGCTCGGAGACAAGCCCAAGCACCACTTCCTTTATGTCCGCCTTGTCGAGAAAGAGCGGCTTCGAGCGGATGAGGAAGCTCCCGCCGCCGAAGCCTTCCGCCTCAATCCCAAGCGCCTTAAGTTCCGGCAGAACGGCTTCGAGAAGCGCCGCCTCCTTTGCCGTAAGCTCTATTCTCTCCGGGACGAGCAGGCCCTGCGAAGCCTCACCCTGCCTGTCGAACCTGGCCTTTACCTTTTCATACTGCACGCGCTCGTGCGCCGCGTGCTGGTCGATTAATAAAAACCCGTCCGCGCTTTTGGCGATGATATAGGAATCCAGCACCTGCATGGGGAATTCACGGAAAGATTCGGGCGAAGGGGCTGAACTTCTCTCCATCAGGAGCGGCATATGCTCCTGATGTTCATATACGTCCCCTTTCTCCCGGCGCATAGCGCCGCCCTCTCCCGCGGGGGGAGAGGGGTAACGGAAAGGGCTATTATAGGGCGCGGCGAAAGACGCAGGGGTCTCGCGCACCGTGCCGGATTCCGAAAAGGCTTCCGCATGCGCGCTTTCGGAATTCTTCAGCGCGCCGGCAACGGCATCTCTTATCGCCCTTTGCACGCCTGGCGCGTCGGCGAAGCGGACCTCCCTCTTTGCCGGATGGACGTTCACGTCCACAAGAGACGGCTCTATGTCGATGAACAGTATCGACGCAGGATGGCGCTCCTTCATCAGGAGGGATTCGTATGCGCCGTAAAGCGCGCGGCTTATCACGCGGTCTTTCACGGGGCGGCGGTTCACGAAGCTCTCCTGCCTTGAGCGGTCGGAGAAGCTCCTGCCGGGCATTGACACGAAGCCGTAAATCCTGCAAGGCCCGCCCGCGTTTATTTCCGAAAGTCCTTTTGCGAAATCGCGCCCGTAGACCTGGGCGATGCGTTCCCGAAGCTCCCGGACGGGCGGACAGTCCAGCAACTCCCGTCCGTCGTTTGTAAGTCTGAAATGGATTTCCGGATGGGCCAGTGCAAGCATCTCCACCGACGCCGCGATATGGGAAAGCTCGGTCTCGCGGCTCTTAAGGAACTTGAGCCTCGCCGGGGTATTGAAGAACAGGTCGCGAACGTCAGCCGTGGTGCCTTTCGGCGCGCCGGTCTCCTTTACGCCCCGGATATTCCCGCCGTCGATTGAAACGGACGTGCCGCGTCCGTCGCCTGGGGAGGTAATCACCCTGAAGCGGGAGACCGACGCGATGGACGGCAGGGCCTCGCCGCGGAAGCCCATGGTGGATATGGAGAAAAGCCCGCCGTCTGTGGCGAGCTTGCTTGTGGCGTGCCGCTCGAACGCAAGGAGGGCGTCGTCCGGGGACATGCCGGAGCCGTCGTCGGTTACCTTGATTAATTTTACGCCGCCGCCGGATGTTTCGACAAATATCCGGGACGCGCCGGAGTCGATAGAATTTTCTACAAGCTCCTTGACCACCGACGCCGGTCTTTCCACGACCTCTCCGGCGGCTATTTTGTTGGCGATATGTTCGGGAAGGATTTTAATCATAAACATCCGCGGATGAAATGCGTGAAATGCGGATTCTTCGCTTCGCTCGGAATGACGGCTTTTTAGCGCCTCTTATTTCCCCGTGTGCCCGAAACCGCCGTCTCCGCGTTTCGTGCAGCCAAGCTCTTCGACATGGACAAGCTCCGCGCGGACGACTTCGTTAATTACCATCTGCGCGATTCGGTCGCCCCGCCTGACGGTATAGGGTTCGCCGCCGAAATTAATGAGGATTACCTTTATCTCGCCCCTGTAGTCCGAGTCGATGGTGCCGGGGGTGTTGACGAGGCTTATGCCGTGCTTCGCGGCGAGGCCGCTCCTTGGGCGTATCTGCGCCTCGTATCCATGCGGAAGCTCGATGGCTATCCCGGTTGGGATAAGGCCCCACTTGCCGGGCGGGATAACGACGTCTTCTCCCACGGCGGCCATGAGGTCCATGCCTGCGGAATGCTCCGTCTGGTAGGACGGCAGGGGCAGGTCGAGGGAACCTGCCCGTTTGATACTTATTTTTAATTTTTCAGACATTTCAATGGACGGGGATTTCCTTTTGAAGCTCTTCCTTGTCTACCGGCCCAAGTGCGCTCATGGCAATCTCCCGGCTCCCGAAAAGCTCGGAAACCAGCCTGTGCACCTGCTCCGGATTGACCTTCTCTATCTCGGAGATTATCTCGTTTAACGTGTAGCGGCGGCCCAGGTACATCTCGTGCTTTGCGAGCTGGCTCATCCTGTTGTAGGTATTCTCCAGCGCCAGGACCATGTTGCCTTTGAGCTGCTCCTTCACCTTCTCCAGTTCGTCCTTCTTGACGCCATAGTCCAGGAGCTTGTTTATCTCTTTCCAGACAAGCCTGACAACCGACGCGGCCTTTGAAGGACTTACCCCGGCGTAGATTACGAAAAGCCCGGTGTCCTTTAGGGACGTGAGATAGGAATAGACGGAATATGCAAGGCCGCGCCTCTCGCGTATCTCCTGGAAAAGCCTTGAGCTCATGCTGCTGCCGAGGAGCGTATTCAGGGCATACATGCCGAAACGGTCCCCGTGAGAATAGGGCAGACCCTTGACGCCGACGCAGATATGCGCCTGCTCCAGTTTCCTGTGCCGAACGTTTATGGACGGTTTGAAATCCACGGGGCCTGCCTTGTCCCTGGCCTTCCCCTGTTTGCTGCCGCCGAAGCTCTTGTTCAGAGTCCCCATAAGTATGTCGTGATCGAAATTGCCCGCGGCTGAGATGACGATATTCCGGGGCGTGTAATACTCTTTCATGTAGCCGAGAAGGTCTTCGCGGTCGAGGCCGCTCATGCTCTTGCGCGTGCCGAGGACGGGCTGACCGAGCGGAGTGCCTTTCCAGACTGATTCGTAGAGCAGCTCGTGGACGAGGTCGTCCGGCGTGTCCTCTACCATCTTTATCTCTTCCATTATGACCTTGCGCTCGCGGTCAAGCTCTTTCCGTTCAAACGTGGAGTTATTGAAGACGTCCGTGAGGAGGTCGAGCGCGCGCGGGAGATGCTCGTCCAGGACCTTGAAGTAGTAGGTTGTGCCTTCCTTGCTGGTAAAGGCGTTGAGCTCTCCGCCCATCGAGTCCATTTCTATGGCTATGTCGCGCGCGCTGCGTCTCTTTGTGCCTTTGAAGAGCATGTGCTCTATAAAATGCGACACGCCGCTCAGTTGCGGGGACTCGTCCCTAGAACCGACGTCGATCCATATCCCAAGCGAGACCGAGCGGACGTTTGGAATCCTTTCGGTCACCACGCGCATACCGTTGTCGAGCAGCTCTCTCTTAAACATGGCCTCTTACTGAAATTTTACCATAAAAAAGGGAAACGAGCCTGAACCGAATGCCCATTTCCCTCATTTAGTAATTCCGACTGCGGCGGCTTTCCTTATTCCTGTTTCGCCTTCAGTTCCCTGGCCGCTTCCTTGGCCGAAAGGCGAATCTTGCCCTGGCGGTCGATCTCCAGGACCTTCACCATTATCTCGTCGCCTTCCTTGAGCTCGTCGGCGACGTTTGTCACCCTGTGCTCGGCGATTTGGGATATATGGACAAGGCCGTCCGTGCCCGGAGTTATCTCCACGAAGGCTCCAAAGTCCATGATCTTGCGGACCTTGCCTTTGTAAATCTTACCAATCTCCGGCTCCATGACAATCCCCTGGATGATGTCTATGGCCTTCCTGGCCGCGGCCTCGTCCGATGAAGCGATGTTTATGACGCCGGTGTCCTCGATGTCTATCTTGCAGCCGGTTTCCTCGACTATGCCCCTTATAACTTTGCCGCCGCTGCCTATGACCTCTCTTATCTTGTCCGGCTTTATGTTTATCGTGAATATCCTGGGCGCGTGCGGGGAGAGGTTCGCCCTTGGCTCCGGGAGCGCGTCGAGCATCCTGCCGAGGATGTGGAGACGTCCTTCCTTCGCCTGGTCGAGTGCCTCCTTCATAAGGGCCTTTGTGACACCGCCTATTTTTATGTCCATCTGGAGCGCGCAGACGCCTTCAGCCGTCCCGGTAACCTTGAAATCCATGTCGCCCAGGTGGTCCTCAAGCCCAAGTATGTCGGAGAGCACGACGTAATTGCCGTCCTCTTTTATAAGCCCCATCGCAATCCCGGCCACCGGCGCCTTTATGGGCACGCCCGCGTCCATGAGCGCGAGAGTCCCGCCGCAGACGGACGCCATCGACGAACTTCCGTTGGATTCCGTGATGTCCGAGACTATGCGGATAGTATACGGGAATTTCTCCTTCGGCGGGATTACCTGCCTCAGGGATTTCTCGGCCAGGGCGCCGTGGCCAATCTCGCGTCTGCCCGGGCCGCGCAGGAACTTCGCCTCGCCGACGGAATACGGCGGGAAATTGTAGTGGAGCATGAACGGCTTGTAGCTTACGCCTTCGAGCGCGTCTATCATCTGCGCGTCCTCGGAGGTTCCGAGAGTCGCGGTAACGAGTGCCTGGGTCTCGCCCCTCGTGAAAAGGGCCGAGCCGTGCGTCCTGGGGAGGATGCTCGTGTCACAGGTTATCGGGCGGATGTCCCGGACTCCCCTGCCGTCCGCGCGGATACCCTTCTCCAGTATCATCTTCCGGACCATGTCCCTTTCGATGTCGTGGAAGACTATGCTGATATTCCTTGTCTTCGTGACGTCGTCCCCGCCGATCTCGGCGGTTATGGCGTCCTTGAGGTTATCAAGGGACTTCTGGCGCTCTGTCTTGTTGGGTATCTGTATGAACTCGCTTATGCCGGAGAGGGCCTTAGCCTTTACCTCGTCCACAAGCGCCGGGTCTATCTCTATTTCCTTGACGACACGTTTCTCGACACCCGCCTGCTCGCGGAGTTTCTCCTGGAGCGCCACGCCTTTTTTAATCTCTTCGTGCGCGAGCTCAAGGGCGTCGAGCATGACGTCTTCGCTTGCCTCGGCGGCCCAGGACTCGACCATCATTATGGCCTCTTTAGTCCCGGCGACGGTCAGTTCGAGCTTCGTCTCCCCCATCTCTTTGAGCGTGGGGTTCACGACGAACCTGTCGCCTATCATGCCTATGCGGACCGCGCTCACGGGGCCGTTAAAGGGTATGTCGGAGATTGTCAGGGCAGCGGAAGCAGCCATAAGACCCATGATGTCGGATACGTTCTCTTCGCCGAAGGACAGGACGTTTGCTATTATCTGCGTCTCGCACAAAAAGCCTTTCGGGAAAAGAGGCCGAAGCGGCCTGTCGATAAGCCGAGAAGTAAGCGTCTCTTTCTCGGTAAGCCGTCCCTCTCTCTTGAAAAAACCGCC
>JAJYGS010000084.1 GCA_021785055.1 Nitrospirota bacterium
CGCATCGTTGCGGTTAACGGGCACGCCGTCGGCTCCTGGATGGACATGGCCGATATGGTGCGGGTGAATCCCGGCAGGCCGATGAACTTTACCATCAATAGGCAGGGGAGGCTCTTTTCCGTCAACATCACGCCGACCCTGAGCAAGGCAAAACCGGGTAAAAAGCCCTACGGCGTCATAGGCGTCGAGATGGGTTCCGACGAAGTCAACATGGCCTACGGGCCGGTTGAATCCCTGAAGCTCGCATACGAGCGCACATACGTGATGACGAGCCTCACGGTGCAGTTCGTCGCCCGGCTGATAGGCGGCAGGGAGGACGCAAGCCAGGTGGGCGGGCCTATTGCGATAGTCCAACTCTCCGGCAGGCAGGCAAGGCAGGGAATCGGAGACTACATAATATTCATCGCGCTACTGAGCGTGAACCTCGGCGTCATAAACCTCTTCCCCGTGCCGATCCTCGACGGCGGGCACCTGATGTTCCTGGGGATAGAGGCAATACAGAGAAAGCCGCTCTCGATGAGAAAGCGCGAGATTGCCCAGCAGATAGGACTTTTCATGCTCATCGCCCTGATGGTGTTCGCGTTCTATAACGACATCATGCGGAACCTGGGCCATCTGCCGATGTGGAAATAGAACCATGAAAATCACCCGCAAACGCACCCGCCGCATAACCCTTGGCGGCGTCCCCATAGGCGGCGGCGCGCCGGTCGTCGTCCAGTCCATGACGAATACCGACACCCGCGACGTCAAGGCCACGGTAAGGCAGATTGACGAGCTGGCGCGGGCGGGCTGCGAGGTCGTGCGGGTGGCGCTTCTCGACATGGAGGCGGCAAAGTCGCTGGACAAGATAAAAAAGGCTATCTCCATCCCGCTTGTCGCGGATGTTCACTTCGACCACCGCCTGGCGCTCACGGCAATCGACAAGGGCGTGGACGGCCTTCGTATCAACCCCGGCAACATCGGCGAGAAGGGAAAAGTTATCGAACTTGTTAAGGCCGCCAAAGACCGCGGAGTCCCCATACGCATAGGCGTCAACTCCGGCTCGCTTGAGAAAGACCTGCTGAAGAAATACGGCAGGCCGACGCCGGAGGCGCTGGTGGAGTCCGCCATGCGGCACGTGCGGATACTGGAAGACCTGGACTTCCTGGATATGAAAATATCCATCAAGGCATCCGACGTCCCGACGACCGTGGACGCTTACAGGCTGATGTCCAAGGCGGCAAGGTATCCCCTGCACATCGGCGTTACGGAGGCCGGGACGCTCTTCTCCGGCACGGTGAAGTCCTCGGTGGGCCTCGGAATACTCCTCGCCGAGGGCATAGGAGACACGATGCGCGTCTCGCTTACGGCCAATCCGGTCGAGGAGGTGCGCGCTGCCTGGGAGATGCTGAAAAGCCTGCACCTCCGCCGGCGCGGCGTGAACATAATCTCCTGCCCCACCTGCGGCAGGACGCAGATAGACGTAATCGGCCTTGCACAGGAAGTGGAGCGGCGGCTTTCCCACGTAACCAGACCGTTCGATGTCGCCGTCATGGGGTGCATAGTCAACGGCCCCGGCGAGGCGGCACAGGCAGACATGGGCATCGCCGGCGGCAAGGGAAGGGGGCTTCTCTTCCGGCGCGGCGAGATAATAAAAAAGCTTAAAGAGGACGAGCTTGCCGACGCCCTCGTGAGCGAAGTCGAGGCGGCGGCTGAGGGGAAACGCTAACTTTAAATGATGACATTTGAAGAGGTTAAAGATAAAATATCAAAAAGGGAATATTTAATCTCTCAGCATGCATTTATCGAGAGCGCAAAAGACGGAATCGAAGACGAGGACATCCGGCATTCGATTTTAAAAGGAAAGATAATCGAAGATTATCCTGACGATGCAAGAGGCCGAAGTGTTTTGATAAGCGGTCCAATAAGGGACGGCAGATATTTGCATGTTGTTGTTGGAGTTGAAAAAGAAAGACCTGTTATAATAACCGTTTATATGCCGTTGCCGCCGAAGTGGATAAATCCTGAAACAAGGGGCGGGAGAAACGAATGAAAAAATGCTATTTCTGTCATAGTGAAAATTTGAAAGAGGAATTGGTTGATTTCGATTTCTGGTGGGGCGACAGGCTTGTCCTCTTAAAGTCGGTTCCCGCCCTTGTCTGTCAGGACTGCGGTGAAAAATACTTCACGCCGGACGTATCCGAGAAAATGAAGAAGCTTGCCCGGAAGGCTGCCGCCGATGAATCTGCCTACGAAAAACTAAATGTGCCGATCGTGCCGTTTGACGAGACGGTGGCGGCATAACATGCTCTATTCCAAACTCCTGATACCCACACTGAAGGAAGACCCCGCCGAGGCGGAAGTAATTTCGCACAGGCTCATGTTGCGCGCCGGGATGATACGCAAGGTCGCGGCGGGGATATATACCTACCTGCCGCTCGGATGGCGCACGGTGCGCAAGGTGGCCGAGATTGTCCGGCAGGAGATGGATAAAGCCGGGGCGCAGGAGGTTATGCTCCCCGCCGTCCAGCCCTCCGAGCTCTGGAAGGAGTCCGGCAGGTGGGACTACTACGGCAAGGAACTGCTCCGCCTCAAGGACCGGCACGACCGGGAGTTCTGCATCGGCCCCACAGCCGAGGAGGTCATAACAGACCTCGTCCGCCGGGAGGTGAAGTCCTACAAACAGCTCCCGATGAACCTCTACCAGATACAGACGAAGTTCCGGGACGAAATCCGCCCCCGGTTTGGCCTCATGCGCGGGCGCGAGTTCATAATGAAGGACGCCTACAGCTTCCACAAGGATAAAGAGTCCGCCGAAGCCGAGTACTGGAACATGTACGAGACCTACAAGCGGATATTTACCCGTTGCGGCCTGAACTTCCGCGCGGTGGAGGCGGATACCGGCAACATCGGCGGGAGCTTTTCGCACGAGTTCATGGTCCTTGCCGAGACCGGCGAGGACTTCATCGCCTCATGCGATTCCTGCGATTACGCGGCAAATGTAGAGAAGGCGGAGTGCAGGCCGCCGGAGGTTGTTGATACGAGGCGGGTGCCGCGCGATATGCTTGACGAGGACGATGGCGGAGAGTTGAAGCCCATTGAGAAAGTTCATACTCCCGGTAAGAAGACGGTCGAAGAAGTCGCGGAATTCCTGGGCGTGAAGACCTCGAAGCTGGTCAAGACGCTGATATATAAATATGCACGAGGCGTAAATGCCATTCCTCCTCTTCGAGAAACTCCTCAATTGCGAGCGTTATTTCCTGACCATGGTATGGGTGTAGCTGTGGTTCTTGTGCGAGGCGACCATGAGGTTAACGAGATAAAGCTTAGTAAAATTTTGGAAACGTCGGAACCGATTGAACTCGCGGATGAGGAGACGGTTAGAAGAATAACCGACGCACCCACTGGTTTTGCCGGGCCGGTGGGACTTTCTGGTATCGCTTATGCTGATGATGCTTTAAGGGGAATGAAGAACTTCATCACGGGCGGAAACGAAGCCGATACGCATTTGAAGAACGTAAATACTCGCGATTTTCAGGCGAGTTATTTCGACCTCCGAAATATCGTCTCCGGCGATGCCTGCCCGAAATGCGGCGCAGGCAAGATAGAGATTTTCAAAGGCATCGAGGTAGGCCACATATTCATGCTGGGGACGAAGTATTCCGAGGCCATGAAATGCATGTTCCTGGACGACGACGGTGATAATAAGCCGATGATTATGGGCTGCTACGGCATAGGCGTCGGACGCACCGCCGCCGCCGCGATAGAGCAGAACAACGACAAAAACGGCATCATCTGGCCCGCGCCGATTGCGCCGTACGAGGTGGCCGTGCTTCCCCTGAACATTAACGACAAGGGCGTCATGGACGCGGCGACGGAGATTTACGAATCGCTTAAAAAGGCGGGCGTGGAGACGGTGCTGGACGACCGCGACCTTCGCCCCGGGTTCAAGTTCAAGGACGCGGACTTAATCGGTTTCCCGGTAAGCGTCGTCGTAGGCGAGAAGAATCTTAAAGATGGGCTTGTAGAGGTAAAGAGGAGAAGCACCGGAGAGGCTCTGAAGGTAAGGGTATCGGAAGCCGCACGCAAGGCCGGAGAAATTCTAACCAAATGAAAAAAAAAGTACTGCTGGTAGAAAGCGTACGCTCAATCCTTGAGCGCCAGATAGGCCTGCTCGAAAGGGACATATTCCAGATTTTTACCGCCACAAGCGGCCAGGAAGCCATTAACCTGCACAAAACCGAAAAAGCGGATATAATAATTATGGACCTCCACATGCCGGGCATGGGCGGCGACGAGGTCTGCAAGGCAATCCGCAAAGACCCGGAACTAAAAAACGTCTCGATTATCCTGGTGACGCTTCTTAACGACCGGGACGAGATACGGCGTTGCAGCGAATCCGGGGCGAACGACTTCGTAAAGAAGCCGATAGACAAGCACGAGCTTGCCGAAAAAATAGCGAAACTCTTAGGCATTCCCGTAAGGCAGTCGATAAGGATACTGGTAAAGGTAAAGATAGGCGGCAGGCTTGGCGACGAGTTCTTCCTCGCCAATACCGTGGACGTGAGCACGAGCGGGCTTTTGTTCGAGTGCAACAGGGTCTTGGGCGTAGGGGAAGGCATCGAGGTGTCCTTTTTCGTTCCCGGCGCGTCGGAATTCAACAGGGTTGCGGCAAGGGCGGAGATTATGAGGATCGTTCCGAGCAGGACGGATATGATGAGGTACGGGGTGAAATTTACGGATTTCAAGGAAGGAACCCCCAACAGTATCGGAGACTTCATAGCGAGGAAGACAAGGCATTGAACACGTCAAAAGTAAAACCCTACGTTCCAGCCCTTCTCTGGATGGCCGTCATGTTTACGCTGTCCACATCCTATTTCGGCTCCGCGTTCACGAAGCCCATTATTGGCCGCATACTCGACTTTATCGGTTACGGCTACGGCGCCTCCTCCCTGACTACGGCGGACTTTATCGTCCGGAAGTCGGCGCACGTGTTTGTATACGCCGTCCTCGCCGTCCTGTGGTACAGGGCGGTAATGAAGGGTTCGCGCCTGAATATGGTAAAGGCGGGCCTTGCGGTTCTGCTGATATGCGCGCTCTGGGCTTCGAGCGACGAAATCCATCAATACCTTGCGGGCGGGCGGGGCGCGGAGGTATCCGACGTAATCCTTGACTCCACCACCTCGGCCATTGCGATAGCGCTCACAGGGTTCATATCCGGCAGGAAAAAGAAAAACGCCGCACCGAGGCGGCGTTTCAATACATACTACAAGGACAGTAAGCTTAACTTCTAAGCGGCGGGCGGACGGCCCCCGCTTGCTCAGAGGGACGGGAAACCGCCCTAAGCGGCTTTTCTGCCCTTTTCAGTTCCCTCCTTGCTCTTGGCGATGTACTGGTCGGGGTTCTTGATGAACTTCTGCTGACAGTCCCTGCTGCAGAAAAACATCTTCTTCCCGCCGTGCAGCGTATTGTACTGGGTGTCTTCCTTCACGTCCATTCCGCATACCAGGTCGGTTTTCATCTCCACCTCCCAATTTTTTATACCTACTGAAATAGTATAGCATAAAAAGGTAAGTTGCAATTCAAGGCCCCAATCCGCTTGACTTGAGATTCCCGGGTAAGTTAATATGCTGCGGGGCGTAAACCCGCCTGATAAATCAGGCAGCTGCAAGAAACGGGAAATAACTGGAAAGGATAGTGACATGACGGTTTTTGCCTGGATAATATTCATTGCCGCAGCCTGTCTTGAGGTGGGCGGGGACGCCGTCATCAGGAAGGGGCTGCGCGGCAGCATAATATGGTTCATCGTCTCCGGTTTTCTTATGCTCGGCTCCTACGGCGTGGTCGTGAACACGATAAGGTGGGATTTCTCCAGGCTCCTGGGC
>JAJYGS010000119.1 GCA_021785055.1 Nitrospirota bacterium
TATCGGCTGGTGCCCGCCCTATGCCATTTTCGGCATATCCACGTGCCGCAAGTGAAATAACCCGGCTGAAATACAGCCCCGATATTGCTTCGGCGGCCCCCCGGGAATCCGCATCGGCGTCCTTTTATCCATCTTGATATTTTAAACCTCCTTGACAAAAGACTGGCCGATGTGCATAATCTACTCTATAATTATAATTATAGGCTAACCTGTTTATGGATTATGAGGAGCTTAAGAAGGCCCAGGAGATTTTCGGACTTCTCGACGGAGTTTCCCTGAAAGAAATCAAGAAAAGACACCGGGAGCTTGCAAAGAAATACCACCCGGATTCCGGAGGCGGGAATGCCGAGTTCATGAAGGAGATTAACGAGGCATACAAAATCCTGCTCGGATATTGCGAGTCCTTCAGGTATTCCTTTTCCGAGGAGGAATATTACCGGCAGAATCCGGAGGAGCTTATAAGGAAAAGGTTCATGAACGACCCTATCTGGGGTAACGGAGGATTTGGCGCGAACGGCAACCTTGACCACTTCTGAAAAAGGCGGCGGCTATGAAAAAGACTTTCTCGCTTGCTCTGGCAATAATGTCCGTAACCGTTACCGGTATGGCGCTTGCCTCGCCGATGATGGGCGGCTGGGGCATGAACAGCCGATACGGCAGGATGTATGACCCGCGGACGGTCGAAACGGTTTCCGGAGAGGTTCTGAAGATAGATAAAATAATGCCGATGAGGGGCATGAGCTACGGCATTCACATTGCGCTAAAGACGGGAAAAGGAGAAATTCCGGTACACCTGGGGCCTGCATGGTACATCGATCGCCAAAGCCCGGCCATCAAAGCGGGGGACAAACTGGAGGTAAAGGGATCAAGAATAATGTTCCGGGGAGAACCCGTGATAATAGCGGCTGAAATTAGGAAGGGAGACGAAATTTTGAAGCTTCGGGATGATAGCGGCTATCCCGCGTGGGCGGGATGGCGGAGAGGACGGCAGTATTAAACGAGGAAGGAGACAATATGAACATTGCGGTATCCACGGGCGACGGAAAGACAATCTGCGGCCATCTGGGGAAGTGCAGGGATTTCATAATCTATGAAATCGCGGGGAGACAGATAAAAAACAAGCGGCTTTTGAGCACGGGCGGAGCCTGTCCCGGCCACGGAGAGGGAGAAGAACACGCGCACAACGTCAGTCCCTTCGACGGCTGCCAGGCCGTGATTACCCAGGGCATGGGGCAGGGTATGATGGACGGGCTGATAAATGCCGGAATTCAGCCGGTAATTACCGGGGAGTCAGACCCGGACATCGCCGTAAACCTCTATCTCGGCGGCAGGCTTGCCGGGACAAACGTATCGACGTGCTCCTGCTCGTAACCCGATAAAAACGCATAAAAGTAAAGAATCTTAAGGGCCGGGATTTTCCCCGGCCTTTTTTTCTTGACTAATCCATGAAAAATCTGCTAAATTTTATTAGCACTCTATAGTATTGAGTGCTAAGCAGGTGGATCGGCGGGAAAACGCCTGTCCTGCCGTAAATTAACGGAAGGGGGGAGAGAGGTCGTTATGGACTTAAGCGAGAGAAGCAGGGAGATCCTGCGCGCCATTATCCAGAGCTATATCTCGACGGCTGAGCCGGTCGGCTCCAGGACGGTTACAAAGCGCTATAACCTCGGCATCTCCCCCGCCACGGTCCGGAATATCATGTCCGACCTGGAGGAACTCGGTTTCCTTGTCCAGCCGCACACGTCGGCGGGCCGGGTACCGACCGACAAGGCGTACCGCTTTTATATCGACACCATGCTTGAGATAAAGAGCCTGCCGCGCCAGCAGGAGGAGGAAATACTCAACTATCCCCTGCACAGGGGAGATTTTCACCAGCTCATGCAGGAGACGACGAAGCTGCTTTCCGCGCTTTCGCACTATACAGGGATAGTCATGGCCCCGAAGCCCGCGGAGACGGTATACAGGCACATGGAGTTTGTCCGTCTCACAGGCGGACGCGTTCTCGCCATATTCGTCTCGAACGCGGGAATAGTCCATAACCGTATGATAATCCTCGACGAGGACCTGACGCAGAAGGAGCTTGAGAGAATATCGGCCTTCTTAAACCATGAGATGGCCGGAAAGACCCTGCGCGAGATGCGGAACAGGGTGTTTCAATTGATGGAAGACGATAAGAACAAATACACCCGCCTCCTGATGAAGTTTATGAAGGTCTGGCAGGATGCGTCCTATGAGGGCGAGGTGGAGGCTGAGGCGGAGCTTTTCGTCGGCGGCCTCTCCGAAATGTTCAACATCCCCGACTTCAAGGATTACGAGAAAATGAAGGAGCTTTTCCTGGCCTTCGAGGAAAAACACATGCTGTTGAAGCTCCTTGACCTCGCCATGGACGCGGAAGGAGTGCAGGTATATATCGGCTCGGAGAACAAGTACTTCGAGATGCAGGGGATAAGCCTCGTCGTCGCAACCTACAGGGGCGAGGGCAACGTCATCGGTACGCTCGGCGTCATAGGCCCTTCCCGTATGCCGTACAATACCGTTATCCCGCTGGTGGACTGCACGGCAAGGGTGCTTGGCAGGCTTATAAGCGAGAGGTAGGATATAATTGTAATATTTAGCTGTCATTCCGAGCGAAGTCGAGGAATCCACATTTGATTTAAAGTCAACTGTAGGTCCCTCCGCTTCGGTCGGGACGACAAAATTTCAGGGGTGCCATGAAGAAACATAACGAAAAGCCTCACGAGGGACGAAAGGTCCCGATAGAAGAGGGCTACCCGGTAGAGGAAGAGGGCAAAGAGGAGGCGATGGGACAGGCCGGGATGCCGGAAGAGGCCGCCATCGAGCCGAAGGCTCTTGCCGCCGAAGTGGAGAAAATCCGGGCCGAGCTGGGCAAGGCCGGGGCGGAACTGCACGACTACAAGGACCGCTACCTCCGGCTTTACGCCGAGACGGAGAATTTCAAAAAAAGGATGAGCCGGGAGGCCGTCGAGCAGGGTAAATATGCCAACGAGAGCCTGATAAAGGAAATCATACCCGTGCTGGACAACCTTGAACGCGCCATATCTCATGCGGATGGCGCGCCGGGCGGCGGACAGCCCGGCCAGGGGAACGGCGCCCTTGTCGATGGGGTCAAAATGGTCGCCAAACAGCTTATGGACGTCCTGACGAAATTCGGCGTTACGCAGGTGGAGAGCATCGGCAAGCCGTTCGACCCGAACAGACAGCAGGCGATGATGCAGGTGGAGACGGAGGATTACGAGCCGGGGACGGTAGTGGAGGAGTTCCAGAAGGGATATTTCTTAAACGACCGGATAATCCGTCCCGCGATGGTAACGGTGGCCAAGCCGCCCAGGGACGTTATCGAATAGCCCTCACCCCCCTGCCCCTCTCCCAGGGGTAGAGGGGTTAAGGAAGAAAGCAGAGTTTTCACTGGGGCTACAATATGGACTCTGCTGACTTATAGAAGTCGATTTATCTATAGAATAGAGGAGGCCTTAAAATGGCAAAGGTAATCGGAATTGACTTGGGGACTACAAACTCCTGCGTAGCGGTGCTTGAGCACGGCGACCCTGTGGTTATTGCCAACGCGGAAGGCGCGCGGACGACTCCGTCCGTCGTGGCGATAACGGAGGCCGGAGAGCGGCTCGTGGGCCAGGTGGCCAAGCGCCAGGCCATCACGAACCCGGAGAACACGATATTCTCCATCAAGAGGCTCATCGGGAGGAAATTCGAATCCAAAGAAGTCCAGGATGCCGTAAAGCACCTGCCCTATAAAATCGTGAAGGCCGCGAACGGCGACGCCCACGTAATGATACGCGGCAAGGAATACAGCCCGGCGGAAATCTCCGCGATGATACTCACCAAGATGAAGCAGACGGCGGAGGACTATCTGGGCGAAAAAGTTACCGATGCGGTCGTAACCGTCCCGGCATACTTCAACGACTCGCAAAGACAGGCCACGAAAGACGCCGGGCGCATCGCGGGACTGAACGTCCTTCGCATAATAAACGAGCCGACGGCGGCATCGCTCGCCTACGGACTGGACAAGAAGAAAGACGAAACTATAGCCGTATACGACCTTGGAGGCGGCACGTTCGACGTGTCCATCCTGGAGCTCGGCGAGGGCGTCTTCGAGGTGAAATCCACCAACGGCGACACGTACCTCGGCGGCGATGACTTCGACGAGAAGGTGATGCGCTGGCTCGTGGACGAGTTCAAAAAGGACCAGGGAATCGACCTCTCGAAAGACAAGATGGCATTGCAGAGGTTGAAGGAAGCGGCGGAGAAGGCAAAAATTGAGTTGTCCTCTTCGCTTGAGACGGAGATAAACCTGCCGTTCATCACGGCGGACGCCTCCGGCCCGAAGCACCTGCTGATGAAGCTCTCCCGTGCGAAGCTGGAACAGCTTACCGACGAGCTTACCAACAGGACAATCGAGCCTTGCCGGAAGGCCCTCTCCGACGCCGGGAAAGATAAGGGCGGCATAAACGAAGTCGTCCTGGTCGGCGGCATGACGAGGATGCCGAAACCGCAGGCCGTCGTGAAAGACTTTTTCGGCAAGGAACCGCACAGGGGCGTGAACCCGGACGAGGTCGTGGCCATTGGCGCGGCCATACAGGGCGGCGTCCTGAAGGGCGAGGTGAAGGACGTCTTACTCCTCGACGTTACGCCGCTCTCTCTCGGCATAGAAACCCTCGGCGGCGTGATGACGAGGCTCATAGAGAGAAACACCACCATCCCGACCAGGAAGAGCCAGGTCTTCTCCACCGCGGCGGACAACCAGACCGCGGTCTCGATACACGTCCTCCAGGGCGAGCGCGAGATGGCCGGGGACAACAAAACGCTTGGGCGTTTCGAGCTTGTCGGCATACCGCCCGCGCCGCGCGGCATGCCGCAGGTAGAGGTCACGTTCGACATCGATGCGAACGGCATCGTGCACGTAAGCGCCAAGGACCTCGGCACCGGGCGCGAGCAGTCTATCAAGATTACCGCGTCCTCCGGCCTCTCCGAAGAGGAGATAAAGAAGATGGTGCGGGACGCCGAGTCTCACGCGGAAGAGGACAAGAAAAAGAAAGAGCTTGTCGAGGTGCGGAACGAAGCCGACACGCTGATATATTCCATCGAGAAATCGCTTGCCGATTACGGCGACAAAGTCTCCGAGGGCGATCGCGCGGACATCGCCTCCGCAGTCGAAGAGGCGAAGAAGGCAAAGGACGGCGAAGACGTGCAGGCCATCAGGGATTCGATGCAGAAGCTCTCGAACGTCTCGCACAAGCTGGCCGAAGAGATATACAAAAAGGCCGGCGCGCAGGCAGGCGGGGCGCAAGGCCCTGAAGGCGGAGCAGGACCGGAATCGGGCGCGGGCACCGAGGGCCAGGGCGGCGAATCCGGCGGCTCGACCGGCGGCGAGAAGGTCGTGGACGCGGAGTTCGAGGAGAAGAAGTAAATCCCCCTCAATCCCCCTTTTTCAAAGGGGGAAGCCGAAGGCAGGGGGATTTTTCATCGTCATTCCGAGCGAAGCGAAGGAATCCACAGTTGAATTGATAGCCTGCATGTGAGATAATATCCAAGCCCGGCCCTTAAGTGGGGCTGGGCTTATGTTTGTATTTTCCTATGTAGGGGCCGACCCTCGTGTCGGCCCTGCATTAAATAAAAAATTCAAAACCGGGCCGACACGCGCTACGCTTGGTACGGCCCCTACGGCAAAGAAAAACACGGCGGACGCAATAAATTGCGCCCCTACAAATAAGGAAGAATTCATTTGTCCAAGCGTGATTACTACGAAATACTCGGC
>JAJYGS010000016.1 GCA_021785055.1 Nitrospirota bacterium
TGGAATATCTGAAAGGGCCGGGCGAGCCGGTTGACCGGCGTCGGGCCGAGCCGAATCTGCTCTCGGCGGATAACCTCGACGTCCGGGGGTTCCTGGCGCACCTCGTGAAGCTGGGGATAAAAAAATCTTCCGCGCAGAGGAAGGTTGCGTCGATAAGGAGCCTGTACCGCTACCTGTTCAGGGAAGGCCTTATCGAGAAAAACCCGGCGAAGCTTGTGGCTACGCCGAAGAGAGAAAAATCCCAGCCGATTGTCCTCTCGGTGGACGACGCCGTGATGCTGGTGGAGGCGCCGGATGGCGGCAAACTGGAGGGCCTGCGGGACAGGGCAATACTCGAGGTTTTTTACTCGTCCGGCATCCGCATATCCGAGCTTGCGGGCCTTGACCGTGAGCAGGTAGACCTGCCTCAGGGTCTGGCAAAGGTAACCGGCAAGGGAAATAAGGAGCGGTTCGTGCCGCTTGGCAGGAAGGCCGTGGAGGCTGTATCGGAATATGTCGCCGCCGCGGATTCGGCGAAAAAGACCCCGGCGCATTCCCCATGTCCGATGTTCCTGAACAACAGGGGGCAAAGGTTAAGCGTCCGGAGTATTCGCCGCGTGGTCATGAAATACGTGCGCGAGAAACGTATTCCCGGGAACGTGTCCCCGCATACCCTCCGGCATACCTTCGCCACGCACCTTTTGGGAGCGGGCGCGGACCTGCGGTCCATCCAGGAGATGCTGGGCCATGTGTCGCTCTCCACGACGCAGAAGTACACGCATCTGGACATGGAGAAGCTGATGGAGGTATACGACAAGGCCCATCCCAGGGCGAAAGGATAGAGATGGAAAACATGCACGCAACCACTATTTTATGCGTCCGCAAGGACGGCCGTGTCTCCATCGGAGGCGACGGGCAGGTCACGATGGGCCAGACAGTAATGAAGCACAACGCGCGCAAGGTACGGAAGCTGTATAATAATACGATACTGGCCGGGTTTGCAGGCGCGACGGCGGATGCATTCACCCTTATCGAGAAGTTCGAGGGCAAAATAGAGGAATACCACGGCAACATCGCGCGCGCGGCGGTCGAGCTCGCGAAGGAGTGGCGGACGAACAAGATGCTCCGGCAGTTGGAGGCGCTTTTGATTGTCGCGGACAAGGAGCATACATTCATTATCTCCGGAACGGGCGACGTCATAGAGCCGGGAGACGGCATCGCCGCGATAGGCTCCGGCGGGGCGTACGCGCAGGCGGCGGCCCAGGCGCTGATAAAGCATTCGTCTCTCGGCGCGCAGGAGATAGTGAAGGAAGCAATGGAGATTGCGTCGAGGATCTGCATATACACGAACTCAAACATTATGATAGAGGAGTTATAGAAATGCGGGAGCTTACCCCCAGGGAAGTGGTAGCCGAACTGGATAAATATATAATCGGCCAGAATAACGCCAAGCGCGCTGTGGCCGTCGCGCTTCGGACAAGGTGGCGCAGGCAGCGCCTGCCGGAGGAACTGAGAGACGAAGTGGTGCCGAAGAATATTATAATGATAGGCTCCACGGGAGTCGGCAAGACCGAGATTGCCCGCCGCCTGGCGAAGCTTGTGGACGCGCCGTTCGTGAAGGTGGAGGCCTCCAAGTTCACGGAGGTCGGCTATGTCGGGCGCGACGTGGAGTCCATAATACGCGACATCACGGAGCAGTCCGTCGCGATGGTGCGCTCCGAGCATTCGGATGCCGTCATGGGAAAAGCGCGCGCGGCGGCTGAGGAGCGGGTGCTGGACGCGCTTCTCCCAAGGCGCAGGGGGCCGGTAGACCGGATACAGGCCCATGAGCAGCCGGAAGAAGAGCCGATGGACTGGATGCACGAGAGCTACGAGGCCGAAAGCCCGACCAGGGAGAAGTTCAGGAAGATGTTAAGAGACGGGAAGCTCGACGACCGCACCGTCGAACTGGAGGTCAGGGAGAAGGGCGGAATGCCGCTCGGAGTCATCTCCAACATCGGGATGGAGGAACTGGAGATAAGCCTCAAGGAGATGATGGGGAACATGTTTCCGGAGAAGACCAAGAGAAGAAGCCTGAAGGTCCCGGAGGCCATGAAGGTCCTGACGCAGGAGGAGGCATCCAAGCTTATCGACATGGACAAGGTCTCCCGCGAGGCCATATCGCGCGTGGAGCAGTCCGGCATCGTGTTTGTGGACGAGATAGACAAGGTGGCGGGCCGGGAGTCGGGTGGAGGCGGCGGGCCGGACGTATCGCGCGAAGGCGTGCAGAGAGACCTTCTCCCTATAATCGAAGGCTCGACGGTCAACACGAAACACGGCCCCGTGCATACCGACCATATCCTTTTCATCGCCGCCGGAGCGTTCCATGTGGCAAAGCCGTCAGACTTAATCCCGGAGCTACAGGGCCGTTTCCCAATACGCGTTGAACTGGACAACCTGACGGAAGACGATTTCGTCCGCATACTCACGGAGCCCCGGAACGCGCTGATACGCCAGTATGTCGGGCTTCTCGGCACCGAGGGACTGGACGTGGAGTTCACGGACGACGCCATCCGGGAGATTGCGAGGATTGCGGCGTCCGTCAACAGCCGCACGGAGAATATCGGGGCGAGAAGGCTCTATACCGTTATGGAGAGGCTCCTCGAAGAGGTGAGTTTCCACGCGCCCGACGCCGTGCAGAAGAAAATAACGGTGAACGCGGAGTACGTAAAGAAGCAGTTAATCGATATTACGAAGGACGAGGACTTGAGCAGGTTTATCTTATGAAAAAACTGATAGAGAAGGCCGAGATACTGATGGAGGCCCTGCCGTATATAAAGAACTTCTACGGCAAGACCTTTGTAATAAAATACGGCGGGCACGCGATGGCGGACGAAGCCCTAAAACAATCCTTCGCCAAAGACGTGGTGCTGATGAAATATATCGGCATAAACCCGGTAATCGTCCACGGCGGCGGGCCGCAGATCTCAAGGACGATGGAGAAGATGGGCCTTAAGCCGAAGTTCGTCTCCGGCTACCGCGTCACGGACTCCGAGACCATGGATATAGTGGAGATGGTCCTTGGCGGGGCCATCAACAAGGAAATCGTGAACCTCATAAACGCAAGCGGCGGGCGCGCGGCGGGCCTGACGGGCAAGGACGGCGGCCTGATAAAAGCCAGGAAGAAATTCCTGAAAGGTACTTCGCCTGAGACCGGAGCGCCGGAGATAATAGACGCAGGGCACCTGGGCGAGGTGGAGTGCGTGGATTCCGCGATACTTGCCGCGCTGGAGAACGGCGGGTTTATCCCCGTCATCGCGCCTGTTGGCGTTGGCGGTAAGGGCGAGACTTACAATATAAACGCAGACCTTGTCGCCGGAGCGGTGGCGGCGGCTCTTGAGGCCTCGAAGCTCATCCTGCTCACGGACGTGGAAGGGATACTGGATTCCGACGGCAAGCTGATGTCCGCGCTGACGAAGACGCAGGTGGAAAAGCTGATAAAGAAAAAGATAATCTCCGGCGGTATGCTCCCGAAGGTGGCGGCCTGTTTCGACGCCCTTGGCGGCAAGGTCGGCAAGGTGCATGTCGTGGACGGGCGCGTCCCGCACGCGCTCCTCCTTGAGATATTTACGGACAAGGGCATCGGGACGGAAATATCGATGTAAACATAAATCCGGAGGTTCTATGAAAAAACCTGCCAAGATAGTCCTATGCGTTTTAAGTTTCATGCCTATAATTCTTTTTGTTCTCCTTTTCTTCTCTTTCTTCTACATGGTAATTAATACGCCCCACATGCATCCGGCGTTTGGTCCGTGCAATGCGCACAGGCCGGGGCCGCCCACGGGCTTCATTATCTTTTTCATCTTCGATATACTCATCATGCTGTTCAACTTCGGCCTGATTATCTTCTATATCATACATCTGCTCAGCAGCAGGGCCTCCACTTCCGAAAAAATAGCCTGGACTCTGCTCCTTCTTTTCCTTAACTTTCTGGCGTTTCCGGTTTACTGGTATCTTTATGTCTGGAAGGAGCCGAAACCGACAGTCCCGGAAAAGTTTGAAGGCGGCAAGATATACTGCCAGAAGTGCGGCTTACAGCAGGACTACAACAACTACGCCTGCCAGGCGTGCGGATTCATGCTCTATCACGAGCCGGAATCTGGTTCAAGGTACGAGCCCATCGGCGCCATAATCCCTTATAAAAACAAAAGCGCGCTCATCGGTTATTACCTTGGGGTATTCTCTTTGATACCGTTCGCGGGCGTCGTGCTCGGAGCATTGGCCTTTATTTTCGGTCTGAAAGGGAGGCGCTTTGCGATCGAGCGGCCCGAAGCAAGGGGGAGCGTCCATGCCTGGATAGGAATAATACTTGGCGGTCTTTGCTTCTTGGGCTATTCCCTGTTGTCGGTTTATGTATGGTCGCGTTTTTTAAGGGCTTGAATAAAAAATCTCTCCCTTTTCTTGACAGATTGTCCGCGCCCGGCTATACTTCAACCCCAAACTCGTAGTGCCATACCACCCCGTAAGACTGTTTTCCCTGAATATTCAATACGATAGCGAGGCTGAAAATGACCCTGAAAGAGAGGCTGAACTCGGACATGAAGGAGGCGCTCAAGGCCCACGACGCGGCCCGGCTCTCCGCGATAAGGATGATCATCTCCGCCTACCGTAACAAGGAGATAGATTCGCGCAAGGACTTAGACGACGAAGGGATTCTCTCCGTGCTCTCCACGGCGGCGAAGCAGCGCCGGGAATCCATCGAGCAGTACGGGAAGGCCGGACGTCAGGACCTGGTGGACAAGGAGACGGCGGAGCTTGACGTAATCCAGTCCTACATGCCGCAGCAGATGGGCAAAGGGGAGATAGAGGCGCTTGTGAAGGAGGCGGTCGCCGAGTCCGGGGCGAAGGGGTCTTCCGACATGGGCAAGGTAATGAAGCTCCTGATGCCGAAGGTCAAGGGCCGCGCGGACGGCAAGCTTGTGGGCGAGCTGGTCAAGGCGGCGTTGGGCGGCTGATGGACGAACACGCATTAAGAGTTCTTGAGTTCCATAAGGTAATAGAGGCCGTTTCCTCTCGCGCCGTATCCGAGCCTGGGCAGGCCGAAGCGCGCACAATCGCTCCTTTAACCGACATAAAGGAAGTAACCCTGCGCCTCAGGGAGGCCGACGAGCTTAAAAGATACCTCTCATCCCGCCATGAATTCCCGATACGCGGCCTTCAGGATATTGCCCCGCAGCTTAAAAAGGCGGCAGTGGAAGGGGCGGCGCTAAGCCCGGAGGAACTCCTGCGCGTGCTCTCCGTGGCGAAGGCTTCCCGGCTTATGAAATCGGCCCTGGCGAAGGTTAAGCAGGAGTATCCTGTTTTAGCCAGAAGAGGCTCGAGCCTCTCGGTTTTTGAAAATATTGAGAACGAAATTACCCGCGCGATAGGCGAGGACGGCGAGGTTCTGGATTCCGCGTCGCCTGAGCTTAAGAGGATCCGCGTCTCGGCTGCGCAGGCGCGTTCCCGTATTAACCGGGAGCTTGAGGGCATCATCCAGGACCCGTCGCTCTCGAAGGCCGTGCAGGAGCCCGTGATAACCATGCGCGGCGAGAGGTACGTGCTCCCGCTAAAGACCAACTTCCGCACATACCTCAAGGGTATAGTCCACGACCACTCGCAAAGCGGCTCTACCGTTTTCGTGGAGCCGGAAAAGACCGTAGAGCTTAACAACCGCCTTGTGAGCCTCAAGCGGGACGAGAGCCGCGAGATAGAAAGGATACTGTGGCGGCTCACGGGAACCGTCAGGGAAGTTGGCGGCGGGCTGGAGGCGGCATATCTTGCCCTCGTAAAGCTCGACGCGCTATATGCCGTAGCGTCTTTTGCCATTGAGACCGGCGGGAATCTGCCGTCCGTCAACGACAAGGGATGCATAGAGCTTAAGGACGCCAGACACCCGCTGCTCATAATGTCGAAGGGCATGGAGAATACCGTGCCGCTGGATATGCGGCTTGGGCGCGATTTCGACACGCTTGTAATCACCGGCCCGAATACCGGCGGCAAAACAGTCGTCTTGAAGACTGTGGGCTTACTGACCCTGATGGCGCAGGCCGGACTGTTGATTCCCGCCGCGCCGGACTCCTCTGCCGCCGTGTTCGACGGCGTGTTCTCGGACATCGGAGACGAGCAGAGCGTCGAGCAGAACTTAAGCACATTCTCCTCGCACATGAATCAGATCGTCCGCATGCTGGCGGGCGCGAACAAGAACTCCCTCGTCCTGCTCGACGAGCTTGGCGCAGGGACGGACCCGTCCGAGGGCTCCGCGCTTGGCGTCGCCATCATCGAGGAACTGCACAGGCGCGGGACAAAAACCGTCGTCACGACGCATCACGGCGCGCTCAAGGTCTTCGCCTCCAATACCACCGGCGTGACGAACGCCTCCGTGGAGTTCGATCCGGTCACGCTAATGCCCACATACCGCCTTGCAATTGGCCGCCCAGGCAGGAGCAGCGCGATACTCGTCGCCTCGCGGCTCGGTATGCCCAAGGATGTCCTTGATCGCGCGAAAGAGGGCCGCAGGGCGGGCGAGGCGGAGCTTGACACGCTCATCGAGAAGCTCGAAAAAGAGGCTCAGGGAGCGCGCGAGGACAGGCGGCGTGCCGCGCAGGAGGCATTGGAGGCCAGGGCCGAGAAGGAGCGGCTCCAGGGGCTTGTAAGGCGGGCGGAGGACGAGCGCAGGGAGGCCGTCAGGAAGGCCAAAGAGAAGGCGCAGAACGTAATTAACCAACTGAAGTTCAAGCTCCGCGACCTGGACGAGCTATCCAAGAAAGCGTCCAAAGCGTCTCCTGAGCGCGCGGAAGTAAAAAAGCAGGCCGAAGAAATATCCGCGCTCGAGGCGCAGTTGAAGGAGGCGGAGGCGTCCTCCAGCCCCGTCCGGAAGCTGGAGATTGAGTCCCTCTCCGTCGGGGATACGGTGAAGGTATACAAATACAACAGGCTGGGTACGGTCGCGGAGTTAAAAAAAGATAAACGCACTGTCGTCGTCCAGCTTGGGACGATGCGCGTTGCGCTCTCCCCGGACGAGCTTGAGCTGTCCACCCGCGCGGCGCCGGGCAGAGCGAAGACACAGGCGTTCACGGTATCAAGGGTCGAGGATGACGAGGACGAAATGTCGCCTGGCATGGAGATAAACATCATCGGCCTGCGCGTTGAGGAGGCCATCCCGAAGGTGCAGAAGTTCCTGGACAAGGCGATGCTCTCCGGGCTGGGTAGCGTCCGGATAATCCACGGCAGGGGCACCGGCGCGCTCAGGAAGGCCATCCGGGAGGAGCTTTCGGTTACCCCCGGCATAAAGGACTTCAAAGACGAGGCCTTCGAGCACGGCGGCGACGCGGTGACGGTGGTGGGGTTTAAGTAGGCAGACGGCGGACTGTCAGTCTGAGGCAAAGCCGAAGAATCCGCTTTTACGATTGTCATTTGTTTTTATTGTCATTCTGATGTTTTTGATTGTCATTCTGAGCAAAGCGAAGAATCCGCCTGTATAATTTTAAAATGAGTTATTACGTCTACATCCTCGCCAACAGATACAAAACGATTTACACGGGCGTAACAAATGACATAAGACGACGAATATTTGAACATAAAGAGGGCCTCGTTCAGGGATTTACAAAAAGATACGAAATTAAGAAGCTTGTTTATATGGAAGAAACAGATGACGTAAGGGCCGCCATTTCCCGCGAGAAACAGATAAAGGGGTGGCTTCGGGCAAAGAAAGTCGCATTGATAGAATCAGTAAATCCGGGTTGGAAGGACTTGGCGGAAGAGCTTTAAAGGCGGATTCTTCGCTTCGCTCAGAATGACAGGCTTTTCTCTTTGCCGTCATTCCCTTAGAAAGCGGGAATCCAGGAACTTGTTTGAAGTCAGTCGGCTTCGGGAAGGATTTTATATGTCAAGTGCAATGCCCCTCGCAAGCGTTATAATACCTACATACAACGGCGAAGCCTTCATCCGCGAGGCGGTCGAGAGCGCCCTGGCGCAGACGTATCCAAATACGGAAATAATAGTTGTAGACGACGGCTCGACCGACGGCACTAAAAAGCAGATTGAAGACTTTATAGGGGATGGTCGGATAAAATATGTATTCCAGGAGAATGCCGGCCCGGGGGTTGCTCGGAACACCGGCATAAAAAACACGTCGGGAGAGCTTATAGCACTTCTGGATCACGACGATTTATGGATGCCGGAAAAGATTGAGAAGCAGGCCCGGTTCATGCAGGAGAACCCGTGGGCGGATGTTGTCTTCTGCGACGGCTATGGCATTGATGCAAAAGGGGGAATGAGAAAGGGGGAGAGAGAAAGAGATCCGAAAAAACATTCGGCCCGCCCGGATTTTATAGACCTGGTCTGCAACGGGCCTTCTCCCCTTCCTACCGCGGTCATGTTCAAGCGGCAGGCAATTGAATTGAGCGGGAATTTTGCCGCAAATAAGCCGGGCGATTGGATCGCTGACGATTGGGACATGTGGTTCCGTATGGCCGCAAAGGGCCTGAAATTTACCTACATGGACGATATGCTGTTTAAAAAAAGAGGGCACTCTGCGAATCTGACGATATTAATAGCTGAAACCGGCGTATCGGCCAGAAGAACATCCAGTGCTTTTAAGTTATTCATGGAAGGTTTGCCTGGGAAGGATATGGCGCGTATAAAAAAGCGGCTTGCCAGTAATGTGTTTTCCGCAGCGCGCAAGTCAATGTCCCTGGGCAACTTCCGCGACGGCGTGGCCTTCTGCGCCAGAGCCGCCGGATTTCACAAAAAATACTATCTTAAATTGCCGGGACTCATTGTGAGATATTTAAGGTTTACACTTAAGAGAAAGCTATCAAAAGCGCCGGCTAATCAATAACCTCTCCAGCAACCCATTTAATTTTCATTGATTTTGTTATACTTATAGTATAAAATAGTTAGTTCTTTATTTTGTCATCCCGACCGAAGCGGAGGGAACTACAGTTGACTTTAAAGATTTAAGTCAAAGGTGGATTCCTCGGCTGCGCTCGGAATGACAGGCGCGCGAGGACGAAGGCAGTAATTTGAACGGCTTGATAACGGATGAGGCGTTAGAGCGGGTGCGTTCGGCGACGGACATCGTGGAGCTTGTCTCCCAGCACGTCTCCTTAAAAAAGAGCGGCGCGAACTATCTGGGACTATGCCCGTTCCACCAGGAAAAGACGCCGTCGTTCACCGTAAGCCCCGGAAAGCAGATATTCCACTGCTTCGGATGCGGGGCGGGCGGGGACGCCGTCGGCTTCGTGATGCGCCAAGGGAACTACTCCTTTCCGGACGCGGTGCGGTTTCTGGCCGACAGGGCGGGAATAGAGCTGCCTGAGCGGACAGTCAGCCGGTCTGCCGGAGCGGCCCGGGAGGACTGGGAGAAACTTATCGCCGCGAATGAGGAGGCGGCGAAATTCTACCAGGAGCGTCTCTGGAATTCGCCGGACGGGAAAAAGGCGGCAAAATACCTCGAAGGGCGCGGGATGCCGGAAGATGCGGCGAGGGGCTTCGAAATGGGTTACGCTCCGGCCTCGTGGGACGCACTTCTGACTCATTTAAAGGCCCAGGGACACGATTCCAGCATAATCGAAAAAGCGGGCCTTGCGATAAAAAAGGCTGATGGTGCGGGCACTTACGACCGATTCCGGGACAGACTCATGTTCCCCATAAAAGACGTCAAGGGAAGGTATATCGGTTTCGGCGGAAGAGCCTTAAAAAACGAGGAGTTACCGAAATATTTAAACTCTCCGGAGACGCCGCTGTTCAAAAAGGGCGAAACGCTCTATGGTATTGATTTTGCAAGGGAAGAAATACGCAAGAGGGATTATGCGGTAATCGTCGAGGGCTACATGGACGCCATCGCCTGCCATCGCGCGGGAATAACTAATGCGACGGCGACCCTGGGGACGGCGCTAACCCCCGGGCATCTAAGACTTTTATCCAGGTTCAGCAGGAACGTATTATTGGTCTTTGACGCCGACGAAGCGGGTATAAAAGCGGCAGTGCGCTCCCTGGACGTTTTCCTGTCCTCTGGCTCCAAAATGGCCGCGAAAGTCGCGCTCTTGCCCCAGGGAGACGACCCGGACAGCCTCCTTGTCCGGGAAGGTCCCGATGCCCTCAAGGAAGCGTTTAAAGGGCGCGAAAAGCTTCTCGAATTTGTAATCAAACGGGAGGCTTCAGGCGTCTTGGATATAGACGGGAAGATAAAGGCGGTAGGGGCCTTGACCGGCATACTCGCGAGGCTGGACGACGCAGTAGAGCGCAGCCATTACGTGAAGATGGTCTCCGCCGAGCTTGGCGTCGAGGAGTCCGCGGTCAGGGAGGAGCTGGAGAAAAAGATCAACCGTGGGTCGAAAACCGGGATATATCGGTCTCCCGCAGTCAATAACAAGCCTGCCTCCATGGATAAAATTGAGGCCGGACTCTTGCAGGCGGCTATTAAAGACCCCGAGGCGGCGCTTTACGCGGCGGATAACCTGACTCCGGATGACTTTTCGGACGAGAGGTTAAGGAAAATAGCGGACGCGCTCTTTAAGACGGCTCCGGCGGCTTCCGGTGCAGAGGTTTCTATGCCGAGGTTGCTGGACGTCCTGCAAGACGAGGATGCGAAGCGGGCGGCATTGGAGTTGTCCGTGCGGGAGGATTTTTCGGAAGACCCCGTCGAATATGCCAGGGGTGCGGTAATGAAGCTTGTGGAGGCCCGCTACAAAAGAACCGTCGAATTGGCGCACGCCCTGCTTTCAAAGGCGGGTGCGCTCGGCGACGGGGAGGCCGTGGCGGAGCTTTCGGAATTCCGGATGAAGATGATGAAGGCGTTATCAGGCAAGGATTTTGAGCTTTTAAATAAACTGCAGAAGGAGTTTACCGAATGGCAAAAGAAGAGAAGCTGGACGAAGTAAAGCAGTTGATCAGCGTCGGCAAGGAAAAGGGATACCTGACTTACGACGACCTGAATAACGTCCTGCCGCCAGAGATCTCGTCCTCCGAGCAGATAGAGAACATAATGAACATCTTCGGGGACATGGACATCGAGGTCATCGATTCCGGGCAGGAGGAGCGCTACGCCCGGATAATCGAGGCGGAAGAGGAAGAGGAGACTGCGAAGACCCGCACCTATGCCGACCTCGATTTCGAGGAGGAGGGTGAGGAGGAAGAGGAGGAAGAGGCCCTCGACCTGACCCCCGGCGCCATAGGCAAGACGGACGACCCGGTGCGTATGTACCTCCGGGAGATGGGGACGGTGTCCCTTCTTTCCCGCGAGGGCGAGATAGTCATCGCAAAGCGCATCGAGGACGGACAGAGAGAGATTGCGAAGGTCATGTACAGCATGCCCGCCGCGCTCAAGGAGCTCATCTCGCTCGGAGACAAGCTGAAAAGGGGCCGCCTGGGCGTCCGGGACATAGTACACACATACGAGGAGGAGTTCGAGGAGATAGAGGAGATAAACGAGGAAGAGCTCAACGAGAAGACGATAAAGCTGCTCGACGAGGCGACGGCTCTTTACGAAAAACTTATCCCGCTGATAGTCGAGCTTAAGAAGCCTAACCTTGCCGAATCGAAGCAGAAGAGGCTTAAAGGCTCCGTCCGCCAGATAAAAAAGGAGCTCTCAGAGAAGCTCGACATGATAAACCTGCACCCCAGGCAGGTGGAGCTTGTCGCGCAGAAACTAAGGGATTACGCCTGGACCGTCATGGAGGCCGAGAAGGACATAAGGGCTTGCGCAAGGCGCGCCGGCGTAACCATCGAGGAACTGCACGATATATTCCTGAAGCCGCGCCCCGAAAAGGGGAAGGTCAAGGTCCCGAAAAAGGTTAAGCTGACTCCCGACCAGTTCCTTGAACTGGATAAGTCCTACCTGAACGCCATGAAAAAACTGGAGCGTGTGGAGGCGGAGACGCTGGTCGCCCCGGACGAGCTTCGGGCGGCGGTATCGTCGCTCGACAAGGGCGAGTTCAACATGAAGACCGCGAAGACGGAGCTTGTCGAGGCGAATCTCCGGCTTGTCGTCTCCATCGCCAAAAAATATACGAACCGCGGCCTTCAGTTCCTCGACTTGATACAGGAAGGCAATATCGGCCTGATGAAGGCGGTGGACAAGTTCGAGTACAAGCGCGGATATAAATTTTCAACGTACGCCACATGGTGGATACGCCAGGCGATCACGCGCGCCATAGCCGACCAGGCGCGAACGATACGCATCCCTGTGCACATGATAGAGACAATAAACAAGTTGATTCGCACCTCCCGGCATCTCGTGCAGGAACTCGGACGCGAGCCGTCCCCGGAAGAGATAGCGAACGAAATGGGCCTGCCGCTTGAGAAGGTGCGGAAGGTGTTGAAGATAGCCAAGGAGCCTATATCCCTTGAAACTCCCATAGGCGAGGAAGAAGATTCCCATCTCGGCGATTTCATCGAGGACAAGCGCTCGCCCTCGCCGCTTGAGTCCGCGATAAACTACGACCTCTCCGAGCAGGTGCGCAGGGTGCTCCAGACCCTTACCCCAAGGGAGGAGAAGGTGCTAAGGCGCCGCTTCGGCATAGGCGAGGCCGCAGACCATACACTTGAGGAGGTGGGGCAGGAGTTCGACGTAACCAGGGAGCGCATACGCCAGATCGAGGCGAAGGCCCTGAGGAAGCTTCGGCATCCGTCCAGGAGCAAGCGCCTGAAGAGCTTCGCGGAAGGCGGCGGGGCGTAAAAATTTAAATCACAGGAGGCAATTTCTTTTGGCTGACGTAATACCTTTCCGAGGACTAAGATACAGCGAGTTTACCAGGCTTTCCAGGCTTGTCGCGCCGCCTTACGACATAATATCGCCGCAGTACAGGCACGAGCTGTACGCCCGCGACCCTCATAACGTCGTCCGGATAGACTTCGGGATGCCGGGAGAAGGCGACTCGGAAAGCAATAACCAGTACACGCGCGCGGCAAAGAGCCTCAAGAGGTGGCTTGGAGACGGGGTCTTGAAACGCGAGGGAAACCCCGCGCTCTATCTCTACGAAGTTGAATATGAAACCCCGCGGGGCGAGAAAAAATCCATGCGCGGATTCATATGCCTGCTCAGGCTCGAAGAATGGGACAAAGGCATCGTCCTTCCGCACGAGGGAACCCTGAAAGGCCCGAAGGCGGACAGATTCGAGCTTCTGAAGGCCGCTTCCGCCTCCGCGAGCCAGGTCTTCGCGCTGTATTCCGACCCCGAAAAAAAAATCTCACACGCACTTGAGAAAGCCGCGCAGGGAAGCCCCGCTGTCGAGGCAATCGACGACGACGGCTCAATACACAGGCTGCGGGCCGTAACGGACGCCGGGGCCATAGATTCCGTGCGAAGGGCGATGGCCGACAAAAAAATCTTCATAGCCGACGGACACCACCGCTACGAGACGGCGCTTGCATACCGCGACTACAGACGCGCTGAGGCCGGTCTGTCCGAAGCCGGTCGACCGGCGGCGTTGAGCGGGGACGAAGGATTCAATTTCTTCCCTGTATTCCTGTCCAACATGGACGAAGACGGCCTTACCATACTTCCCACTCACAGGCTGATTGTCGATGCAGGAAATCTGACGCTGGACGACGTGCTGGAGCGCTCGTCGCGCTACTTCAAGGTTAAGAGGTTCCCTTTCCTTCCGGAAAACGAGGACGAGGCCCGCTCGGAGTTCTTGCGCTCCCTTGCCGAGGCCGGTCTACCGGCTTTCGGCTTCTGCTGGGGCAGCGCCCCGTGCTATTATCTCCTTACGTTGAAAGACATGAATGCCGTGTCAAGGCTGCACGGGCATCGCCACTCCGAGACCTACTGCAATCTCGACGTCACAATCCTGCATTCGCTTATCGTGGAGAGCGTGCTTGGAATAGACACGGAAAAGATTTCGTCTTCTCAGCCTGTGCAGTTCGAAAAGGACAGCGACAGGGCGATCGACCGGGTCGCCTCCGGAGAGTTCGCGATGTGCTTTCTGCTGAACCCCACGAAGGTCCGGGAGGTAAAAGAGGTCGCCCTGGCAAGGGAGATAATGCCCCAGAAGTCGACTTATTTTTATCCGAAGCTTTTGACCGGCCTGGTGATAGCGGACTTGAACCGGATATAAAGGCCATTGAAACGAGCGAATCATCGGGCAGCGAGTTCAACGGCCTTAAATTAGGTATTTAATATGCCGCGACAGTTTATACCCGTCGGCGAAATCTTAAAGGACGTCCTTAAGTCGCGCGGCCTGGGAAGCGGAGATTTGCTTTTCCGGATACAGCGCAACTGGGCATCGGCGGTAGGGGAAAAAATTGCTCAGCACGCCTGTCCGCTCATGCTCAGGGGCGGCAGGCTTACCGTCGCCGTTGACAGCCCGGCCTGGATGTCCGAGCTTTCCATGCTCTCCCCGCAGATTATCGAAAAAATAAATTCCAAACCGAATGATGGGATGGCCACTAATGGAGGGTATCCGACCGGGGGCGCTGTAGGCGAGCTGAAATTCCGTCTGGGGGCGGGCAAACCGGCTCCGACGGGCAGGCAGGGACCCGATAAAAAAAGGCCGCCCATAAAAAAACGCGCGCTCACTCCCGGCGAGAAGGCCGCCGTCGAGACCGCCTCGGCGAATATCCCGGACAAAGAGCTTCGCCTCCAGGCCGAGAGGATGTTGTCGAATTCATGCAGGAGGGCAAAATAATTGGCCTGCGACTGCAAAAACTGCATTGTAAGGAGCCTGACGATTTTCTCGGACCTCGGCATGGGCGAGCTTGAGAAGGTCGGCTCCCTGATATACCTCAAGACCTTCCGGCGAAAGAAGGTCATATTCATCGAAGACACGCCGAGCCAGACGGTATACGTGATTCGCTCCGGCACCGTCAAATGCTACAAGTCGCTTCCTGACGGACGCGAGCTTATAATCAGCATCCTGGCCGCCGGAGACATGCTGGGGTTCGATTCCCTCTACGAAGACCACTACTCCAACACCGCCGAGGCCATACAGGATACGGAGCTCTGCTGTATCCGCAAAAAAGACCTGGTGGATTTGCTCCAGAAAAGCCCGGAAGTCGGAGTCCGGTTTATAAAAAAAATGAACAAGGAGCTTCAGAACGCGCAGGAGCGCATCCGGGACCTGGGCCTGAAGGACGCGCGCGAGCGCGTGGCGACGCTCCTTATGACGCTTTTCATCTCTCGCGGGGAGGGCCGCGGGCCGAAGTTCACGCTCTCAAGGCAGGAGATCTCCGAGATGGCCGGCGTCGCCCAGGAGACGGTGATAAGAATACTTTCCGAGTTCAAATCCGACGGGCTGATAACCTCCGAGGGCAAGAATATAGTGGTGTTGAAGCCGGAGGAGCTTAAGAAGACGGCGGGGATTTTCGATATATGAAAAATTTGCGAATCTGCGCCCGGCATACAATAATTTTTCTCGCCGCAACGGCGGTATTTTCATTAGCGGTGCCGGCCTTTGCCCAAGGGCAGAAAATCACACCGTACGACGCGGATGCGCGGTATCGCGTGGGCCTTGAATTCATAAAAAAGGCCGATTACGCCCGCGCGCTCCACGAGCTGTCGATTGCGGCCAGGCTTAAGAAAGGGGACTACAAGGGAGAGGCGCGGATATACGACGCCGAAGGGATTGCTTATTACATGCAGGGCCTGAATATCGAGGCGCAGAGCGAGTTCGGCAAGGCCCTTTTAAAAGACCCAGGCGATATAGACGCACTGTATTATATCGGACTTATAAACTACAAGGTGAACGGCTATACAGCCGCCTCACGGTATTTTAACGAAATAATCGCAGCCGGTGAAAAAGACGCGAAGGCGAGGGATTCGCTGTTCAGGAAGTTTTTCAATCTGGGCATGGATTTCCAAAGCCGCGGCAAATCCAGTTCGGCGGCGGAGATGTTCGGAGAGGCGCTGGGCCTGAAGCCGGACGACCCGAAGACGCATTTCTACCGGGGACAGGACTTCATGGCGCTTGAACGATACCGCGACGCGGTCGCGGAATTCAGGAAGGCGCTTGCGCTGAAGCCCGGCATGACGGAGGCAAAGGTGCAGCTTGAGGCGTCTGAAAAACTGGCCGCAGAAGAGGCCGTGAAGGAGGCCGAAAGCGCCTCAGGCAAGGGCGAATATTACTCCGCCCAGAAGCTTTATAACCAGGCGGCGTCTTACGACCCGTCCAACATGGATGCAAAAAAGGGAATGGCAAAGAGTTCGTCGCTGCTCGATGCCCGGACAAAGAAGGAATCCTCGAAGATAAAGTCGCTGATTGAAAAGGGAGATTTTGCGGACGCGAAGGACGCGCTTGCGGCGTTAAAAAAACTGAACCCGGACTCGGACGAGGCGAAGTCATTATCTGCGGAGCTTGCCGCAAAATCCGCGCAAGCGATTAAAGAGCTGTTTTCAAAGGCAAAAAAGGCCGAGGCCGCCGAGGCCGTTTCAAGGGCGGAGGAATTCTATTTCAGAGTGCTTTTGATTGAGCCTTCAAACAAGGAAGCGGCAAACGACGAGCGGCTCATGCGCGAAAAGATAAACGACGAGTGGAAGAATGCGAAGGCGGCTGAGGCGGATGGAAATCTTGCGCTGGCGGAGAAAAGCCTCGAAAAACTGGCCGTGTATACGCCGGACGACCCGATGGTAAAGGCCGAGTTGGGAAAAGTCATGGCCGGAATCCGGGGCAAAAAAAAGCCATAAGCTGCAGACCGCCGCCCATGGCTTAAAAACCAACTTTCATTCTGCCAATCTTAATATTCTTCCGGCACGGCCCGCCCCCGGAAACACCTGTAAATATATACAGTGTAAAATAACATGATAGGCACGCCTATCGCCACGACTATCAGCATGACGGTAAGAGTAAACCGGGAGTTCGACGAGTTCATCACCGTAAGACTATAGGACGGGTCCAGCGTGGAAGGCACGAGGTCCGGGAAAAGGCCCGTGGCGGCCAGGCCTATAACGGACGCTATGGCAATCGACGACGAGATGAACGCCTTCCCTGCGGCCCCCTTTTTCAGGTAAAGTTTAATGCCGATTATTGCCGCCGCCGCTATGACAACCAATATCCAGGGGAGCGGGTTTTCGAGATACCGCGCGAACAGGCCGCCCGCGAAGACGACGGTCAGCGCCGTAGCGGCAAGATACAGTATTACGAAAGCCGCCCATCCCCTTTCCGCCCATTTCAGGGCCTTTTCCTTAAGCCCTCCGTCGGTTTTAAGCGAGAGATATATGGCGCCGTGCATTATGAACGCAAAGAGAGAGAGCACTCCAACGAGCACGGAGTAAGGGTTGAGGAGAGTAAAGAAAGTCCCCGCATACTCCTTGCCCGCGTCCACCGGCACGCCGCGCAGTATGTTGCCGAACGCAACTCCCAGAAGCACCGCCGGAAGCAGGCTGCCTATGAATATCCCCGCCCCCCACGCCCTCCGCCAGCCGGCGCTTTCCACCTTGCCCCAGAACTCAACCGATACCGCACGCAGGATCAGCGCAGTCAAAAGCAGCATCAACGCGAGATAGAACCCTGAGAATACCGTCGCATATGCCTCCGGGAACGCTGCGAATATCGCGCCGCCGCCGGTTAAGAGCCAGACCTCGTTGCCGTCCCAGAACGGCCCGATTGCGCTTACCATCGCCCCGCGCTCCGCATCGTCTTTTGCGAAAACGCTCAATATGCCGACGCCGAGGTCGAATCCGTCGAGCACGGCGTAGCCTATGAACAACACCGCAAGCAGGAGAAACCATATCGTCTGAAGCGTGAACATAAAATTACCCCCCTTTGTGACCTATGGGTTCCGAGGTTTCAAATATCAGCCCCGGCCCACGTTTCTATGCCGCGCGCGCGGGTGACGGGGTTTCAAAAACCGCGGTTGCGGGGATGGATTCCATGCCCTTTTCCGCCTCGCGCCTGACAAGATATATCCATGCCCACAGGAGTCCGGCATATACCGTGCAAAGGAGGATTATGGAAAATAGCACGTCCCCTGCCGGGACCACGGGAGAAAACGCCTGGTTTGTCCTCATCAGCCCCTGTACGATCCACGGCTGACGCCCCATCTCCGCCGAAACCCAGCCGAGCTCGTTTGCGATAATGGGCGCGGGTATGGAATACAGGGCGAGGTTAAGGAACCGGGGGCTGTCGATAATCCTTCCGCGCGCGAGGAGATACAGACCGGCGAGCGTAAGGATTATCATATACATACCAAGGAACACCATACCCCGGAAGGTAAGGAATGTCGCCGCAATGGGCGGCCAGTCGGTCTTAGGCACGCAGTCGAGCCCCTTGACCACCGCGTTGAAATTTCCGAAGGCGAGGTAGCTTAAGAGGTCCGGAATCTGAATGCTCGCGTTGAGGCCGCCTTTGCCGGGTATGCCGAATATACATAGCGGCGCCCTTGCGGTAGTCTTATATAGCGCTTCGAATGCCGCGAGTTTTACCGGCTGCGTGCGGGCGACCTGGAGCATGTGGATATGGCCGGCAATAGGCTGGACAAGAGAAAAGAACGCCGCCGCGACAAGGGAGACGACGAGAGACTTTTTTGCGAGCTGGACGCTTTTGCCTTTCTTGAGAAGCCATGCGCTGATGCCCATGACAAAGAACGAACCCGTGACAAGCGCGGCGATTATCACGTGCACGTAACGCCTCAGCGTGGAGGGGTTAAAGAGGGCCGCCCAGAAATCGACCATGTGCGCCTTCCCGTTTACTATCACGTAGCCCGCGGGCGTCTGCATCCAGGAGCTTGCGACGATTATCCAGAAGGCGGAAAGCGTCGAGCCGAACGCGACCATCAGGGACGCGAACCACAGGGCCTTCCTGGAAACCCGCTTCTCGCCGAACACCAGGAGCGCAAGGAAGAACGATTCGAGGAAGAATGAGAAAATCACCTCCGCCGCAAGCGGCGCGCCGAATACGTCGCCGACGTACCTTGAGTAGGACGCCCAGTTCGTGCCGAACTGGAACTCCATCGTGATGCCTGTAGCCACGCCGACAACAAAACCTATCGCGAATATGCGCGTCCAGAAACGGGACATCCGCCAGTAGCTTTCGTCGCCGGTCTTTAAATACGCCGACTTCATGTAGAATATCAGCCACGACATGCCGATAGTCAGAGGCGGGAAAATAAAATGGAAGCCCGCCGTCAGTCCGAACTGGATGCGGGAAAGAAGCGCGGTATCCACCGTCTACCTCCTTATTGGGTTATAACCATTAATATAGCAGAATTTATTTGAAATACCTGTCCAGCAGGCCCTGGAGCATCCTGGCGTGACGCGCCTCGTCGCGCGAGGACTCGTCGAAGAAGTCGTGCGCCGGGTCTATGTCGTTTTCCTTGGCCTTCCGGGCCGCCGCCTTCTTGCCGTTGTTCGCACCTATCTCGCCCTTTATCATCCGCTCTATGTTCTCCTTTGTGCTCTCGGATATGAGCCCGTTCATCTCCGCGAACTGCGCCGCGTGCATCGCCTCTTCCCAGGCTATTGTCTTTAGCGTCCCGGCGACCTCCGGGTAACCCTCCCTCTGCGCCGCGCGGGCCATGGCGAGATAAAGGCCCACCTCCGTCGTCTCGCCCTTGAAGTTCATCGCCACGTCTTCCTCCACCACCGTCCCTTTTGCAAACCCTATCTTGTGCTCGTTGATAATCTCCATGCCTGTCTCCTTTGTCAGTCGTTGTTTTTCTTTTTGTTTCTGCACTTCGGGCACAGCCCGTAGAACTCCACGTGCCGTCCGCTTATCATATACCCCTGCGCCTTTTCATCGGGGACATCCAACTGGAAATCCATATGGATGTCCACTATCTTCTTGCATTCCATGCATATCAGGTGATGATGAAGCATTACGTTCGGGTCGTAGCGTTTCCTCTCGTCGTCGATGTTCAGCTCCCAGACGCGGTCGAGGTCTTTCAGCGTCTGGAGCGTGTTGTAGACGGTCGTGAAGGAAATCATCGGGTATTGTTTGCGGACCGCGTCGAATATGGCCTCGGCGGACGGGTGCGACGTGTTGCCCTCAAGGTATTTCAGAATTGCCGCCCTCTGCGGCGTCATTTTTATTTTTTTTACATTGTCTTCCGGCATGTCATATCCCTTAAAGTGATTTAATTGTTACTTTGTAATCATTACATATTAGCGGTAAATTGTCAAGCGGGAATTTTAAAGGGGGCTTTAATTGCGGGGCAATCTTATTCGAGTGCGGTATCTTTTCTGCCGGAGCCGAACCTCCCGTAGCGGAGGGAAAGCGCCGGCAGGAGCAGTAGATTAAGCGATGTAGATGTGAACAGGCCGCCAAGTATCACCACGGCAAGCGGGCCTTCTATCTCCCGGCCCGGTGCGTTGCTGCCGAGGGCCAGGGGCAGAAGCCCAAGCGCGGTCACGAGAGCCGTCATAAGTATCGGCGCGAGTCTTTCGGACGCGCCTTTTATGGACGTCCGGGCGCCCCACTCAATACCCTCGGCGCCGACAAGATGCTCGTAATGAGAAATCAGCATTATCGAGTTTCGGAGCGTTATCCCGAACAGGGTTACAAAGCCGACCATAGAGCCGAGGGACATCTCGCCCCCGGAGACGAGCACCGCGACAACCCCGCCGACAAGCGCGAAGGGAAGGTTCAATACGAGCAGGAGCAGGTTTCTAAAGCCGGTAACTATCGAAAGAAGCAGAATTATCCCCGCGCCCGCCATGAGGGAGTGGACGATTAAGTCGCGCCGGGATTTTGCTTCCGCCTGGGCCGCGCCGGTAAATTCAAAATAGCCCCCCGCGGGAAGCCGGACTTCGGCCCTTATCTTTCTTTCGGCCTCTTTTACGAACGAATTCAAGTCCCGCCCGCTTACGCTGCACGTTACCGCCTGCATCCTCCTCGCCCCCTGGTGCAGGACGATATACCGTCCGGGGATTTCGCGTATGTCCGCAAGCCGGCCAAGCCTCACGTATGCCCCGGATGGGCTTTTCAGCGTAAGCCTGCCGACCGAGGATGCCTTTCCTCTTTCGCGCGGAGGCAGGATGACGGAGACATTGAAGCTTCTGTTCCCCTCGTATACCTTGCCGACGACAGTCCCCTGGTAGGCGGTCCGCACCGCGTCCATTACGCCGACGGGGTCGAAGCCCCATCTGGCGAGGCTGGCCTTGTTTAAGTTAATCGACATCTCCGGCATGCCCGGCACGGACTGCACCTGCACGCCGGATGCGCCCCGGATTCCGTTCAAGACGGCGGCGACCCGGCCTGCCTCCACGTCCAGGTCTCCAAGGTTTTTACCGTATATGTTAACAACGACAGGGGCGACATATCCGGATATGGTCTCGCCAATGCGTTCGGTAAGAAATGTGTCCACCTCGAAGTTCGCGCCGGGGAATTTCTTGAGTGCGTCATCAATCTGCGCCCTGGCCTTTTCGATATCGCTCCCGTTTAAGCGTTTTAAATCCACCTCCATCTCGCTCTGATGCGTGCCGTGTATGTCGTCCTCCTCCGGCGCGCGGCCTGCCCTTTGGGCGACGGTCTTTACGTATGGAATCTTGAGAAGTTCATTAGTTACCCGCCGCCCAAGCCGCATGGATTCCTCAAGAGAAGTGCCCGGGAGCATGTTCATGTGGACTATAAAATGCCCCTCGTGGAGCCGCGGCAGGAACGTGCCGCCTATGAGGAATACGAGGGACAGCCCTATAAGCGTAAGGGCGGCAGAGGCGATAATCGCCGCCTTGAAATGCCTCTCCACGCCTTCGAGGGCGGACGTGTATCTTTTCTTCAGCCATGCGACCACGGGCGGTTCCTGCTCATTGAGCCGATGCCGGAGCAGCAGGTAGGAGAGCGCGGGGACGACCGTGAGCGCCACGGAGAGCGAGGCCAGGATGGCGAAGATATAAGCCGCGCCGAGCGGTCTGAACAGTCTTCCCGCCACGCCGGACATGGTGAGTATCGGCACGAATACGAGCATGACCGCAAACGTTGCATATACCACCGCGCTCCGAACCTCCAGGGATGCGTCCTTCACCACCTGCCAGGCCGGGCGCGGGCGTTCCAGACGGCGGTTCTCTACAAGCCGCCTCATGATGTTCTCGACGTCGATTACGGCGTCGTCCACGACCTCGCCTATGGCAATGGCCAGGCCGCCGATGGTCATAAGGTTCAGGCCGAACCCGAACCTGTCCAGGACTATCGCGCCGGCCAGGAGGGAGAGCGGTATCGCTGTGCAGGAGACCGCCGCCGCCCGGAGATTAAAGAGAAAAAGGAACAAAACCATTACGGCGAGGACTGCGCCGATGAGAAGGGAAGTTCTTAAGTTATGGAGCGCCGTGTCTATGAAGCTCGCGGGGCGGAAGATTGTCCTCGCGGTTATCCCGTTTGAGTCGAGAGCCGGTTTAAGCTCGGCCAGGGCCTTCTCTATTCCCTTCGTAACCCGAAGCGTATTTGCGCCGTACTGCTCCGAGATAAGGATCTGCACCCCCGGCTGTCCCATAACGCTCGCCATGCCGGTAGGCGGCGAGGGAGCTTCCGTTACGCGCGCAACGTCCCGAAGCATAAGCGGCGCTCCACCGTGAAAGGCCACGACCGTATCACCGATGCCCTCCGCCGTAACGGGCGCGCCTTCGGTTCTGAGGACTATGCGCTGGTTTTTCGTATCTGCAAACCCGGCGCCTTTTATTCCTGTGGCGTTCCGCGCGGCGGCCAATACGTCGCTTAGCGAGACGCCGTATTTTACAAGCCGCCTGGGAATGACCTGCACCTGGAACTGCCGTTCCTCGCCTCCGTGGACGACGACCTTCGATACGCCGGGCACCGCCATGAGCCTCTGGCCAATCGTCCAGAACGCCGCCGTCCGAAGGTCCATAAGCGAGAGCCTCGCGGACGTCAGACCGACGACCATCACTATGCTTGTAGATGAAGTGAGCGGGACAATGACAGGGTTCCCGGCCTCGCGCGGCAGGCTGGCGGCGATGGTGGAGAGGCGCTCTGATACGAACTGCCTGTCCTTCAAGATGTCGCTTCCGGACTTGAAGACGACCGTGATTACGGATAGGCCCTGGATGGAACTTGAGCGAACCGTCTTCACTCCGAGTATCCCGCTTACAGCCGTTTCTATCGGCTGGGTAACGAGCAGCTCCACCTGCTCCGGCGAGAGGCCGGGGCTTTCGGTCTGTATCGTTACCGTCGGCGGCGCAAACTCCGGGAAGACGTCATACCTCGCGCGCTCAAGGGTATAGAGGCCGTAGCCCAGGAGCAGGCATGCCAGCGCAACGACTATCCACCTGCGCCTTATGGAAAATCCGACAATTGAACTCAGCATGGGTGCCGTTTAATCCCCGTCTCCTCCCTTGCCGCCCGCGGGCTTTGCGAGGAACTCCTGCGAGAGGAGCGTCTCCGCGCCCTTTATGACAATTTTATCCGTCGAAGAAAAGCCGCCCGATACGAACCATCCGCCGTCCACGGGATATTCCGAGGAGACCTCGCGGCGCGTGAAGGTAACCTGGCCTGCGGTCTGTCCACCGGCCTCGACATATGCCCAGGCGCGCCCCTGCCACCATACGACGGCGGAGGCGGGGATAAAAAGACCGCTTGCGGGCCGGCCCGTCGGGAAAACTGCGGACGCGCTCATTCCGGGGACGAGGCCGGTCTTTGCCGAAGCGGCGTAGAAAAAGCTGATTCCCTGAATCTGCGGGTTGGTTCGCGGGGCAAGGGAGATGAATCGCGCAGTTATAGTCTTACCCGAAGGCGCGATAATCTTAAGCCCCGCAGGGGGCGTATTGGAGACGTAGTCCTGCGGCAGGGTGACCTGCAAAAGCACGTCCCGGCGCGTCTCCAGCCTGAAAAAGGGCTTCGTCTCGTTCCATGCCCCGCCCGCGAGCACGCTTCCGAACTGCTGGTTCGCGCTCATCTCTATCGCCTGGATGTTCCCTTTCGCCAGCTCATACTCCGACTCGTCCGCGCGGAAGGCCGCCTCCGCGGCCTGGTATGCCTTCGGAGAGACGTTCTTCTCGTCGTAAAGTTTCTTCATCCGCGAGTATTCCGCGCGGGTAGTTTCAAGGACGGCCCCGGCCTTTTCCGCCCCGGCCTTTGCAGTCAGATAGTTTTTTCTTAAGTCTACCAAATCCCCGGTGTCGAGCACTGTCACGAAGGCGTGCGTCTGTCCGCGGTAGACGTAAGGTTTCGGAGTTCCTGTCTTTATCCCGGCGCTTTCCTGCATCTGCCGGTTTAACGTCACGACGCCTGCCTGGGCAGCCGGGGCAGTTGGCGCGGATGTTTCGCGCTCCTCTCCTTTGCCGCCCGCGGGCAGGAAGCGCCATACAAGAAAGGCGGCCAGGGCGATGAATATTAACAGCATGATTACAAATTTGCTTCTTCGTGTCATGGTTTTTTCTCCGGCAGACTCAACGGCCGTTGGATGGCGTCCTCAAGAAGCCCAAGCGCCCTGTCCGCGTTTACGAGGCTCTCCAGGCGCAAAAGGCGCGCGTCCTCGTATTCAATCTCGCCGCCAAGCAGGGCGAGGCGATCCGTCTCCCCGACGGCGGACATGGATTCGAGCGAGGAAAGAGATTTCTCTTTTTCCGCAAGAAGCCCCTCCGCCGTCTTCAGCCGGGCAAGCGATAAGCCGTATCCGGCAACGGCCCGTTCCGTGTCTATTATTATACCGTCCTGAATCTCCCTGAAACGCGCGGCCTGCCGCGAGCGGGCGGCCTCGGCCTGGGCTATAGGCCCCTGGTTCCGGTTCAGTATGGGCAGTTCCACGGAAATCCCAAGACCCCACTTGTTCTGGCCCTGGTCGTATTTATAGCCGGGGCCTATGTGGATGTCCGGGTATTGTCTCGCAATTTCGAGCTGAAGACGGGACTGGCTCGCCTCGTAGCGGGCAAGGGATTCCAGTATGTCCGGGCGGTTTGTAAGGGCCTCGCGCCGAAGCCCGGTCAGGGAGAAGCTGTCAAGCGGCGGCGGGGTCTTGAACATGCCGACGGACAGCCGAACGCCGTCAAGCGCCCTAAGCGGTATGCCGATTGCCCCGGCGACATTCGCACGCGCATCGGCAAGCCGGGATTTCGCCTCCCTGACCAGGAGCAGCGTCCTGTCGTAATCCACGGACGCCCGCGTGACATCCGGCTCCGAGACCTCTCCGACCGCGAGACGCGCTTTCAGTAAAGTGAGCATCTCCCCGTCGATCCTTGCCTGTTCCCTCAGTATGGCGTCTCTTCCGGTTGCGGCGAAATAGTCGAGAAGCGCGCCCTTCAGGCGGCTTCGCACCTTCCATGCAGTCTCCGCCAGCGCAAAGCGTGCGGCCAGCGTGCGGCCCCTGGCCTCCGCGATGCGGTATCCCCGTTTGCCCGCCGTCTCGATTGGAATGTCGAAAGAAAATCCGAGCGCCCAGGGCGTTGAGCCGGGCGAGGGGTTTGTAACATATTGCGGCGAGACGCTCGCCGACGGGTTTGGACGCTCTCCGGCGGTTATTATGGCGGCCTGGGCCTCTTTCCACGTCCAGCGCGCCGTATCGAGGGCGGGATTATAATAAAATGCCGCGAGAGCGAGGGTGTCGATATCCCATTTCGAGGGCGGCCAGGGGTTTATTTTTCTTCGGAGGTTTTTTTCTATGAATTTCTCAAGCGCCGGGCTGGAAAGGGAACGGCTTTCAAACTGCCGGGCTGTCTTTTCGGGCAGGAGCGGTTTCGGAGTATATGTGGCACATCCGGCGAAAAAGGCGAGGGCGGCAACCGCGATAGTTCCCGCCTTTGAGACGTTTGGCATTTATAAAAAATAACACGCCGGTTCCGAAAAGGCAAGAATTAAGACGTCGCCCGGCTTACGGCAGGCCGCTTATGCCACGTTTCATTTTCCACAGGAAGTATTTCTCGAAGGCGATCTTGAGCAGCCTGTATTGATAGCCGTCTTTTGTAACGGATTTCTGCCTCGGCGGGAGCAGC
>JAJYGS010000034.1:0-5395 GCA_021785055.1 Nitrospirota bacterium
TATTGGACAGCCAGCATGTCGTCCTGATAGGCGGCTCGACAAGCTCGTTTAGGCCGTAGAGCGCCTCCTGCACCGCGACTGCCTGCTCCTGCCCCCGCACGTTCCCGGCCATGTGCAGGACCACGAGGTCAACTATCAACCGGTCGTTTGAGATACCTGCCGCGTTCGCCTTTTCTATCAAATCCTCGATTATCCCAAGCCGCTCGTCGGCGTCAGCCGGTACGCCCTTGCGCAATGGGTATATGACAAGATCGGCGCCCGCCGAAGCTGCGGCGCTTAAGATTCCCGCCATCTCCTTTTCGCGCCGGTAGTCGGCGGAGAGGTAGTTCACGATAATCTTCCGTCCGGCGGCCTCGGCGGCAATCTCCTGGGCCTTGGGGTTCCTGCTGTCTATAGAGAGAGCAAGACCCGCCTCGCGCGCGCCCATGACGGCGGTTTTGATGTATTTTTCGTCCCCGTCGCCGTCGAGGCTCAGGCTTATGGCAAGCATGTCCGCGCCGGCGGCCTTAAGGGCCAGGGCCTGCCTTGCAATCCAGTCGTGGTTCCCCGTCCTGACTGCGGAAAGGAATTCACGGTTATTAAAGTTCAGGTTATTGGCTATAGCAAGCATAACCCGCCTCCTTTGCCTTAAACGGCGGTCAGACGTTGATGACCTCGGTCACCTCCGGCACCTCTTCCTTTATGGCGCGCTCGACGCCCATCTTGAGCGTCATCTGGGACATCGGGCAGCTCCCGCACGCCCCCATAAGGCGCACCTTCACCACGCTCCCTTCCACGCCGACAAGCTCCACGTTCCCGCCGTCCGCCTGGAGGAAAGGTCTTATTTTATCGAGTACGGCTTCCACTTTCTCTTTCATCGAACTCTCCTGTTGTTTAATTGGTTTTTACCATGGGCTGGCCGCAGCACACAAGCTCTCCGGCCCCGCTTTTCATCACCTGCACCACCTGCCCGCATATCTCGCACCTGTAAGTCTTCCCCTGTTCGGCCATTCGGTCCTCCTTTGTCTTTCTCAATTATAACACACGGTTCGGTCAGAAACGCGCTTAATCCGCCCGTATTCCCATTTTCAAGGCGCGCAACACCTCCTGCCTGTATGCCTCCGCGAGCATCTTCGTCACCCTTCCGGGAGCGCCGATTGTTTTGTCATCCACTTCCCGGACGGGCATAATTTCCATTGTCGTGTTGGTTATGAAGACCTCGTCCGCGTCCTTAAGCGCCGCCTCGGAGAACATCTCCTCGTAGACCTTTATTTCGAGCTTCTCCGCCAGTTCTATGACCAGGCCGCGCGTTACGCCTTCGAGTATCCCGGCGATGAGCGGTGGTGTGAGAAGCTCGCCGTTTTTTACCATGAATACGTTGGAGATTGTGCCCTCCGCCACGAAATTCGCGTGGTTCAGCATTATCCCCTCGAACGCGCCGGCCTTTTTCGCCTCCATCTTGGCGAATATGTTATTTAAGAAATTTGTGGATTTTATGGCCGGATTCAAGGTCTCCGGGTGGTTCCTCCGGGTCTCGACAACGGCGATTTTTACGCCCTTTTCGTAAAGCTCCGTGGGGTAATCGACGAACTGCTTTGCGATTATCACGAACGTCGGGACGGGGCATAGCTCCGGGTCCAGGCCAATCTCCCCCGTGCCGCGCGACACGCTGACGCGGATGTATGCGTCCTTCAGGCCGTTTCCGGCCAAGGTATCGGAGATTGCCTTCATTATCCCGTTCTCTTCCAGAGGCAGGGTAATCTCCATCAGTTTCGCGGAATGTTCAAGCCTTTCGATATGCTCTTCCAGATGGAACACGTATCCGTCGTACGCCCGCAGCGTCTCGTATATCCCGTCCCCGTAGAGGTATCCGTGGTCGAATACGGAGACCTTCGCCTCTTCCTTCGGATAGAACGTGCCGTTAATGTAGATTTGCATAAAGACCTCCCGTCGAATAACCCTCACCCCCTGCCCCTCTCCCCTATGGCGAGGGGTTAAGGGTAGATGTCATTCTGAGCGCAGCGAAGAATCTGTTTTTAATAAACCATTTTATTTTCCACCACCACATCAGTTCGCCAGCCGATTTGGCTTTACTATAGGAATCAATTTTTTCGTAAATATATTTAAAGGATACGCCAATATCTCCATATATTTCATTCTTTTGGCTCTTGATAAATTTTTGAATTTCTTCATTTTTCCAGATGATACCTATATACCAGCTAAAACCGTCATATATTCCTTCAATGTCAATTAATGCTTTTCGTTCGTAGGAACCAAGGTCTTCGAAATAGCCAATCAGGAAGTCATCGATTTCAAAAGGAGAATAATATTTTCTTTTTAAAATCTTTTGTTGCTTTTCGGGATTAATTTTAAGCTGGCTAACTATGCCTTCATCTATTACAAAATATGGAAATAGTTTCGGTTCAATATTTTCGCTGTATTCAACGTAGGCATTTTGAAATTTAAGTGCACCATAATCGAATAACATGATTATGTCCCGCGTCTCCTCACCGAAAAATTGTTCTGTAAATCTTAGTATAAAATCTGCCTTCGCCGTTTTGCTTATGCCGCCAAGCTGCTTTTTCGCAATCCACAATAAAAAAAGAGTGGCAAGAACCAAACAAAATGTCCAGAAGGCGACTCTATCGACAGCGATACCGTTGTAAGTTGTAGTCCCACTGATTCTTGTTATGATCCCTTTTATCATAATGATTACAGCCTCTCCAGCGTCTTTATCAGCGCCTCCGCCTTGTGCAGGGTCTCGTAATATTCCCGCTCCGGGTCGCTGTCCGCCACTATCCCCGCACCGACCTGGACGTACGCCTTGTTATCCTTTACCACAAACGTGCGGATAATTATATTAAAATCCATGTTGCCGTTGTAGCCGATGTAGCCGACGGAGCCGGTATACGGCCCGCGCGCAACAGGCTCAAGCTCGTCGATTATCTCCATGCACCGCACCTTCGGCACGCCCGTAATCGTCCCGCCGGGGAACGTCGCCCGAATCACGTCGAAGGCGTCCTTGCCCTTCGCCAGCCTGCCGGTAACGTTCGAGACGATATGGATTACGTGCGAGTAGTCCTCCGTAACCATAAGCTCGTCCACGTGGACGCTCCCGTAATCGCATACCCGGCCTATGTCGTTTCGCTCAAGGTCGATTAACATTATATGCTCCGCGCGCTCCTTCTCGTTCAATAGAAGCTCGGAGCGCATGGCGTTGTCCCCGTTTAAGTCCCTGCCCCTGGGCCTTGTCCCGGCGATGGGACGGGTGTCGACGCGGCCATTTTCCAGCCGGACGAGCCGCTCCGGGGACGAGCTTATAATCTTCACCTCCGGGAAATCGAGATAACAGGCGAAGGGCGACGGATTAACCTCGCGCAGCACACGGTAAATGTCGTACGGGCGTATTCCGCTCACGTCGGCCATAAGACGCTGGGAGAGGTTCGCCTGGAATATGTCCCCGGCGGCGATATATTCCTTTGCCCGGCCAACCATCTGTTTGTAGTCGTCTTTGGATGTAAGGGGCACGGCGACCGGTCGATCGGCTGCGACCGGTAGACCGGTTGCAGGGCCTGCGCCGAGGCGAAAATCTGCGGGGCGATTATCGGCGGCTTTTGCTGCGCCGTGGGCGGAATTATTACATAGTTTACCCCCCCCGCGGGAGAGGATTTTTTCCTCCAGCGCGCGCATCCTCTCAAGCATTTTATCGTATAATTCCGGCCACTTATCACGTTCCGGCGCGGAATACCCAAGCCCCGTCTCAGCCGCTCCGGGGATCCCGGTTATAAAGAGCTTTTTCTCAATGTTATCAAAGGAAAGGAGCAGGTCTACGAAAATGAAATAGGCATCGGGAATATTCAGGTCGTCCTTCGCAAGTGCCGGAATTTGCTCGAAATTATGAACGAAGTCGTAAGAGATAAAGCCCACGCACCCGCCGGTAAACGGCGGTAATCCTGGAATTCCTTCGACACGACAAGAGGTTACAAGCTCCCGAAGCTTCATGAGCGGCGCCCGCGAGGCGACCGACCTCTTGCCGTCCCTGGTTATTTCTACCTGATTTCCCTTGCATTTCAAGGACATGAAAGGCTCAGACCCCATGAAGGAGTATCTGCCCGTGACCGGGTTTACGCGCGCGGATTCGAGCAGAAAAGGTTCCCTGTCTTCAAGCAGCGCGACAAAAGCGCGGGACGGGTTGAAATCCGGCATCTCCCGCATAAAATAAAGGGGCCTTAGAAGCCCCTTGTCCGCGTTTTTAAGGAATTCGTCTTTGGACGGAAGGTTCATAATTTACTTTTTTTGAAGTCCCTGCTCCCGGGTTTTACAGCCTGGTTCCCCTGTGCGCAGAGCGGGCAGTCCTTTGGCTGGTATGTTTCTATGGCGAGGGTTACCAGGGCCTTGTACGGGACGTCCAACTCCGTACTGCCGCCGCTCCTGTCTATGATGGCCCCTGCCGCGGCGACTATGCCGCCGGACTCCCTGACTACTCGCATCGTCTCGCGGGTCGATCCGCCGGTCGTTATAACGTCCTCCACGACGAGCGCCCGCTCGCCTTCGGATATGGAAAAGCCGCGCCTGAGGGTGAGCTTTCCTTCGACCCTTTCGGCGAAAACGGCCCGCACCCCAAGGGACTTGGCCACCTCCTGCGCGACGATTATGCCCCCAAGCGCGGGTGCGATTACCAGGTCTATTTTCTCGGAGCGGAAATTACTACCAAGCTTGAAACACAGCTCCGTCGCAATATCCGGATACTGAAGCACGAGGGCGCATTGGAGGTATGTGGGGCTGTGCAGGCCCGACGAAAGCAGGAAATGCCCCTCCAGCAGGGCGCCTTTCTGCCTGAACATCTGAAGCACGTCGTCGTTTTGTTCGCTCAAACTTTAGCCTCCGGTTTTCTTGCCAGTTGGTCGATAGTATCCAGTATTTCTTTTATTTTAACTGGCTTTGGCAACACTTTTTCCACGAGTAATATTAATGATTTGTCTTCGGTCTCGACATCCCATCCCGAAAGCAGGACCACCGGGACCTTCGGGTAGTTTTTCTTTATGGCCCGCGCCAGGTCCCAGCCCGACGGACCGGGCAGCCCCAGGTCGGTAAATACTATGTCCGCGCCGTTTTTAAGTTTTTCAAGCCCTTCATTCGCGTCCGCCGCCGCCAGGACCTTATGCCCGAAATTCTCGAGGATCTTGACAAGCGCCTGTCTTACGCTCTCTTCGTCTTCTACAATGAGGACTTTAGGCAATAGAATACCTCCAGATTGTTGTTTTTCCCCGCCTAATTCCCACGCTTTTCAATCCCCCGGCAATATTTTTTCTTCTAAAAAAGCCTCCTGCTGTCCAAGAGTATCGTTACCGGCCCGTCGTTAATCAGCCGCACTTCCATGTGTTCCCCGAACCGCCCCTGCGAGACGGGTATTTTC
>JAJYGS010000034.1:5405-5715 GCA_021785055.1 Nitrospirota bacterium
GTATTTTCAGGTCCTTTGCCTTGTAGACGAAATACTCGTAAAGCTCCTCCGCCCGTTCCCCCCTTGCGGCCTCTGAAAAGGAAGGCCTGCGGCCTTTTCTCGCATCGCCATACAGCGTGAACTGCGATATTACCATAAGCTCGCCCTTCAAGTCCAGAAGGCTTTGGTTAAATTTCCCTTCCGCATCCTCAAATATCCGTAAATTTATAATTTTTTCAAGGAGATAGTCGGCGTCTTTTTCCGTATCGTCCCTGCCCACGCCAAGGAACACGAGAAGCCCCGCCCCTGTCTCGCCGACAACCTCGGAATT
>JAJYGS010000148.1 GCA_021785055.1 Nitrospirota bacterium
ACGTGTACCGGATATTGAAGGCCGTTACTCCGGCGCGGACGGTCGCATACGACTACTCCACCGTGAGGTTCCTGAACCTGAACACAAATACGCTGAAGGCGCGCGGGCTGGTGTATTTCGAAGGCCCCTTCCCGCCGGGGAACCCGTGGAAGTTCTACGTCTTCCGCGGCGTGAAAGACAAAAAAATATACAAAGGCCCGATGGCGAAAAATATAATACAGATTTACAACTACCAGAAAAATGTTATACGATAGCTTTAAATTTATAAAACTTATTGGTAAATGGTAGCCAGAGTGAGAAACGGGAGCCCCGAAATCGTTGAAGTTCACTGAAAAGGTTTTCTCGCGAGACAATAACTTCGATGTAATACGACTGACCGCTGCCACAATGGTTATGATTAGCCATACCTACAAACTCTCCGGTTCGGATTTCGACCCTTTTATGTGGATTTGGCCGCACACTATGGGAGGACTTGGCGTAATAATTTTTTTTATAATAAGTGGGTTTTTGATAACAAAAAGCTGGTGGGAGCGACCAAACCTCATTCAATATTTTAAGAATCGCGCCTTAAGGATAATTCCTGCGCTCGCTGTTTCAACTCTTTTGTGCGCATTTGTAATCGGTCCTATTGTTACCAGCCTTAATCTTCGGGAATATTTCCTGCATCCCTGGACGCGTCACTATTTAAAAAATATTGAGCTTTACGCGATAAGCTACAACCTTCCGGGAGTGTTTGAAAATAACCCCATGGATTCGGTCAATGGATCGCTTTGGACTCTTACTGTCGAATTTTATTGCTATATCTTGATAGCTATTTTGGGTGTTTTGGGGATAATGTCCAGGAAAAAAATCTTTTTCCTCTTGGGGCCGACTGTGCTTGCGGTTGATATTTTCCTGACAATGTACCCGAAGTATTTTAATATGGTTGTTTTGCATATGGTTGCGGGAATGACATCATGGTGTCTAATTTTTTTCATGGCAGGCTCTATGCTTTATATTTATCGAGAAATAATACCTTTTGACGGCCGTATTGCCCTTATCTTGTTTTTATTATATACAATTTCGTGGCCGCTGAAGTGGGGCCATTATGTGGGTTTCTTTACATTACCATATATCGTCATCTATCTTGCCTACCTGAAGCTTCCACTGGTAAATAACCTCGGTGGAAAGATAGGAGATTTTTCATACGGGATGTATATTTACGCTTTCCCGATACAACAATCGCTCGTTTATTTTTCGGAAGGGAGAATGTATCGGCTTGTCTTATTCATGCTCTCTTTCGTTGTTACCTTAATTTTAAGCGTATGTTCTTGGTATTTTATTGAGAGGCCCGCGCTTGGCCTAAAAAAAGTGAAACTCATAAGGTTCTTTTAAAACCTAAATCGTCTTCAGCACCGGGGCGAAGACGGGGTCAACCTTGCTCAGGGCGGAGAGGACGAACTTCTCAAGCCCCTTGTTGTCCGTGAGGAGGAGGCCGTTCGGGAGGTTCTTCTGCGGGATGTTCGCCCGGCCCATGGACTTATGTCCTCCAGCGCTGCCGATTTTCCCGAAGGCTGTCCTTGCCAGATAACCCGCGTCTTTTTTCACGCCGTCGTTTCTGAACACGACGACAAGCTCTGTCGCCACCACGCCCGTAACAAGCGCCCACTCCACGTGCTCCACGCGAATCAGGAAGTCCGCGACCTGCACGCATACGTCGTACGTCGGGACCGGGCCGAGATGGGAAAACATCACGCCCTGGACGAACCGCCGCCGCACAAGCGCGATGGAAAAGTAGTCGAGCGACTCGCGCGAGAACTGGGAGAACTCTATGCGTTTTACGATGTCTCTGTCGGACTTTGCCCGAAGCCACCGGAGCGCGTCAATGTCTCCTTGCGACAGCTCGGACATGAAGTTCCTGGAGTCCGTCTTTATGCCGTATAGGAGCGCGCTCGCCATGCCGCGCGTGAGGCGCACCCCCGCCGCCCGCATGTATTCCGTCATTATCGACGCGGTTGCGAGGTATCCGGGCCGGACGTCCGCGAAGGCCGCCGGGCGCTCCATGAGCATCGGGTGATGGTCGATTACGATGTCGCAGCGCGGGAGGGCGAAGTCCGTGAAGAACTGCGGCTGGGAGTCCACGAGAGCAATTCTGTCCGCGTCTTTGGCCTCGGCTTCGGAAATTGGCGATACCGGAATCTTGAGCAGGCGTATCATGGACGCGTTTTCCGGCCTGCCCACGGCGCCGGTGTAGCTCATCTCGACCTTGAGCCCGCCCTTCGTCTTCTCTTCCAATACCTGCTTCAGGGCCATCGCCGAGGCCAGCGCGTCCGGGTCGGGGTTTCCGTATATCAGCACGCGAAGGAGCCTTGCCCCGTCAACCGAGTCGAGCATTTCCTTGAGAAGCGCGGCGGGGGATTTCGCCTGTCCGGACTGGTTAGCCATAGGGAACATTATAACAAAACAAAGGTGGAAAAGGAAAAAAACGTGATTTTATGTAATTTCGGCGCCATGGAAGCCGTCTTTCATAATCAGGTGCCAATATGCAAAACACCCGATGTCCATATCTGCTCGAAAGGGTCGCCTACCACTGCTGCACGGCGAATAAACTGTATTGCCCAAGCAACCTGTACCTTAAAAAATACTGCATTACCGATTTATGCAAAACATGCCCGTTTTATCTCGGCTATCACTTAAAACAAAACGGCTGATGAAGACAAAGATTAATCGACGAAATCTGCTTTATCTCGTCTCTGCGACAATTCTTGCGGCGGGCATGGCCGTTGCCGCCGTTATATACGTTACAGCCGGCAGGGTTCGAGAGATTACGCTGGAGCCCGGATTTTATTCCAAGGAATATCTGCGCGAGCTGGAAACTTACGGCGGGACACTAAATGTCCTTGCGGCGGAATTTATGCAGTGGTTTGACGGGTTATGGCACGGCAGACAGCTTGCGTTTACGGTAGCCTGGATTACGATCTTTGTTTCATTCTGTATTTTCTTTATAGCTTATCGCCTGCCGTCAGACTCGGAATAAAACCTATACCATCACAATATCGTACTGCTCCTGGTGGAGCGTGGCGTCGGCCTTGATGATGAGCTTCTTTTTAAGCTCCAGTTCCAAATCCTCCACGCCCTGGCGCTCCTCGTCGTAGAGAAGGTCTGCCACTTCCGGGTTCACGGAGACCATTATCTTCTTCTCCTTCGACGATTGGGCGATGCGGCGTATCTCGCGGAATATCTCGTAGCAGACGGTGACGCTGCTCTTGATGAACCCGCGGCCCTCGCAATACGGGCACGGCTCGCACAGGCTCCTTCCGAGGCTCTCCCGCGTGCGCTTCCTGGTCATCTCGATAAGGCCCAGGTCGGAGAGGTGATAGATGTTCGTCTTGGCCTTGTCGTGGGAGAGATATTCCTGGAGAGACGTATATACCTTGCGGCGGTTCTCTTCTTTTTCCATGTCGATTAAGTCGAGGATGATTATGCCGCCGATATTGCGGAGCTTGAGCTGGTAGGCGATTTCCCTGACCGCTTCGAGATTGGTCTTGAGTATCGTGTCTTCAAGGTTGCGTTTCCCCACGTATCGCCCGGTGTTGACGTCTATGGCCGTGAGGGCCTCGGACTGGTCGATGACGATATAGCCGCCGGACTTGAGCCAGACCTTCCTGCCCAGGGCGCGGGAGATCTCGATCTCGACGTCATAGGCGTCGAATATCGGTTCTTCCTTGTCGTAGAGTTCCATCTTGTCGTTTAACTGCGGCAGGTAGGAATCCGCGAACTCCCTCACTCGCTGGTATTCCGAGGCGCTGTCTATCACGAGCCGCTCCACGTCCGGCGTGAAGAGGTCGCGTATGGTGCGGAAGACAAGGTCGAGGTCGTAATGGAGCACGGACGGCGCGGAGAGCTTTTCGTTCTTTTTTAAAATCCTCTGCCAGAGAAGCTCAAGGAAGTCCATGTCCCGCTTGAGCTCGGACTCGTCCTGCCCCTCGGAGACCGTTCGGACGATGTATCCCGCGCCGTTTTTTTTGAACGCCGTGACTATGTCCTTCAGGCGCTTCCTCTCCGTCTCGCTCTCTATCCTCCGCGAGATTCCGACGTGGTCTACGGTCGGCATGTATACGACGTACCTTCCGGGCAGGGTGACGTAGCTCGTTACGCGGGCGCCCTTCGTGCCGATAGGCTCCTTGGCCACCTGGACTATTATCTCCTGGCCCTCCTGGAGGAGGTCTTCTATCGTCATGGACGACGGACGCCTGCGTCTGGGACTGGCCTCTTCCTCCAGCTCAAGCTCGTCCTCCTCCGTCATGTCCTCCGCCATCATCCGGGCGTATTCTTCCATCGAGTTATAGACATCGGCGACATAAAGGAATGCGGACTTTTCAAGACCGATGTCCACGAACGCGGCCTGCATCCCCGGAAGGACCTTCACCACGCGGCCCTTGTAGACGTTGCCTGTGTTGCCGCGGTCCTTCGCGCGCTCGATGAAAATCTCGGTAACGAGCTTGTTCTCAAGCAGGGCGACGCGGGTCTCCTGGTTTGTGGCGTTTACTATTATCTCGGTTGACATTGAACCCCGTTATCCGTTTTCTTCGGGGAGAGCATTCTCTCCGAAAAATTATTATTCACAATTATGCCTTGACCGTAATATTCTGTTTTTACGTTCAAGATAATTTTTCTCCGGGAACGCTCTCCCCTCGTTCCGGAATCCTTTAATACATCCTCAGCCTTTTTATCCGCGTCGCTTTCGATTCCTGCGGCGAAAGTCCGAATATCGCCTGCACGGCCTCGAAGGGCTTTGCGCTCCTGCCGCCGGAGACGACAAGCGTAAATACTATCGTTTGCGCGCCTGCCCCCACCCGGCGCTTCGCGCCACCCTCCCCCGCGGATGGGGAGGGCAATAAGGCAAGCCCGCCTACCATCGGGCGAATGTCTATCTCTTTACTCCCCTTATCCGATACGCGCGTAATGACTGCGCTGCCCTTCGCAAGAAACGTCTCTATTGCGGCCTCGGCGTCCACTCCCGCCGGGACTTCCGCTTCATATTCATGGGAGGTGATTCCGACCCCCGCAGGGGCCTCCCTGGGCGGCAGGTAACGGGCCTCAAAGACCCTGACACCCGGCGGCAGGGCCAGGTTCAGGGCCTTCGCAGCCGTTTTCAAGTCTATCGCATAGGTTAGCTCCATGTCAAGGATTTCCGCCTCCGACTCTATCCCCACGGCGAGCGCCGGGCCAAACGAGAGCTTCGGGTGCGGGTTGAATCCTTCCGAGAAGGCGACGGGCAGACCCGCGCGGGAGATGGCCCGGAAAAAGAGCGTCATCATCTCCGTATGCGAGAGCATCGCAAGCGGCATGAGCTTCGAGTATCCGATGCGCATCCTGACCGGCCGGTGGACCGGCTTCGAGCGTTCTGCCGACGGCGCGCGGTTCGGCGTCTGGTTGGCCGGCGGCTCGGGCGGCCTCGATGCCGTACACCCAAGCCCGCAGACAAGGCATTTCTCAAGGCAGTCGGGGCTGGTCTCGCCCCTGAGCGCACGGTCGAGCTCCAGTTTAAAAAACTTCTCGGACACGCCGCAGTCGATGTGGCTCCAGGGAAGTATCTCGTCCGGGGCGAACTCGCGCGCCGCCTCCGCCTCGACGTCCAGTCCGGCTTCGCTGAACGCATCCCGCCAGAGCTGCCAGTTGAACTCCTCGGTCCAGCC
>JAJYGS010000078.1 GCA_021785055.1 Nitrospirota bacterium
GGACCGGTCAGAGAGAAGATTGCTCGAATATCCGGTTATAAGGGAAAGCGGCGTCCTGAGTTCGTGGGACATCATCCCCAGGAAGTGGTCCTTCATCCTGTCTATCCGGCGCAGTTCTACGTTCGCCCGCTCTACTATCTCAAGGTTCTCCCGGACGCGGTTCCTCGACTCCTCTACCTCCGCGGCGAACTTCTTAAGGTCTTTCTGTGAAGTCTCAAGCGCCTCCGTTCTCTCGTCCAAGTCTTCCATCATCGACAGCAGGGCGCGGTTCAAGTCTTCGAGCTCGACCGTTCGCGCCTTTACCTTCTCCTCAAGCGATTGCGTAAGGTCTTTCAGTTCCGCATTGGCCTTTTCGCTCTTGCGGTTGACTTCCGTTTTATAGGTCTGGAGGGCGGCGGCCATTTCGTTGAAGGTAAGCGCGAGGGTTCCTATCTCATCCTTGCGCCTGACAGGCAGACTTACCGAGAAGTCGCCCTCGGTTATCCTGCGGGACAGTCTGCTCAACAAAACAATCGGCTCGGCTATCCTGTTAGACAGCAGATATATAAGAAATATCATGAAGATAAGCGTAAGCGCCATTGTATAAAAAACCCGGCGCGTAAGGGCATGAACCGGTGCAAAGGCGTCGTCGTAATCCTCCTTTACCACAAAGCCCCATCTCGTCTCCGGGATATAGCGGTATACGGCAAGCACGTCTACGCCCCTGTAATCCTTTGCCTCCACGACGCCCTCACGCCCGGAAGCCGCGAGAAGCCCCGGCTTGGGGGCGTCTTTCAGCCTGAACTTCAGCTTCAAGGGCGCATTCCTGTCGAAACGGAGGCGGTTTAAGAAAACAAGATACCCGTCCTTAATTTTAGCGAGAACGGTCTCGCCGGTCTCGCCCATCCCCGGCCAACCCGCGAACAGGGGATAAAAGCTGTTGTCCATCCCGACGATTACGACTGCGGCCCCTATGAACCTGCCGTTTTTCATTATGGGGACGGAGAAGGCCATGACCAGGGCCTTCAAATACGGGTTATAATATATGCCCTTGACATAAACATCGCTTCTGCCCTCGATGGCGTGGACGAGCGCGCCCTTGAAATATTCCTGGTTCATGCGGAGCTGTCCGACCATCCCCTCGTCGTTGGACGCGACAATCCTGCCGGTTTTGTCTATTATGTTGGCCCGCAGGTAGGAATGCTCGAACGTCATACCCTTCAGTATGTCGCGCAGTTCCAGGTATTGTTTGGTATGGATAAAAGATTTGGTATCTGGGAATTTCTCAAGGAAGGCGAGATATTGAGCGGTCTTCGGGTTCATGGCAAGGAACCTCGCGTCGCTTTCCTTGCCGTCCAGCCAGGACTCTATCCTGGCCTTCTGTATGTCCGCGATGGATGTAAGATGCTCCTTTATTCTTTCGCGCAGCGCGCTGTTCTCGCTCTGGTAGGCTATAAAGCCGATTATGGAAAATGGTATTACAATCAGGAGCACGAAATAAAGGATAAGCTTGCCCTTTATGCTCCCCTTAAGCCTGACGCCCTTTATTTTTTCCAGTATGTTCATGCCGCTCAAAAAAGAAAAAAAGCCCCCTGCCCCCGTCTCCTAAATGAGAGAGCAATCCTGTTAACAGAGATTATTCATTATACCAGAAAAAAATGATTTTTTTAATTATTTTATAAGCTTAAGAATTGCTCGCATGTCGATGTTCGCCTCCACAATGTCGGCAAGGGATTCAAGGTCCTTCTCTTTCAGATCCGAATAATTGAGCGGCGGGGCGGGCCGGTTATTTCTTTGTCTCAGACCCGCAAGGAGCGCACAGCGGAAATCGTCGTTATCGAAAATCCCGTGAATGTATGTCCCCCACGCAACGGGCGGACCGGCCTCGACCGTCAGACCGCTCCGGCTTGCCGCGCCGTCATAATACCTTGCTTTTTCGCCGTTTCTTTCATTTATCATAAACAGCGGTTCGGCATTTTCCCCAAGTTTCGTCCTGCCCATGTGTATTTCGTATCCCTTGAACCGGTCGCCGCCCGCGTTCAGGCATTCCCCCGCTACCTGCGCCGTCACCTTTTCCACCGTAAGCACGGTATCGACATCGAGTATTCCCATCCCCATCACTTCCGGCGTCCCGGACTCCACGCCGTCCGGGTCCCGAACCGTATTCCCAAGCATCTGGTACCCCCCGCATACACCGGCTACGCGGCCACCGGAGGCATGATAGCGGATTACCGCATCTTCAAGCCCCAAGCGGCGAAGCTCCAGGAGGTCAGAGATGGTATTCTTGCTTCCGGGTATTATAACCATGTCCGGACGCCCAAGCTCTTCCGGCACCCGGACATAACGCACCCGGACGCCCGGCTCGTGGGAGAGCGGGTCGAAATCCGTGAAGTTGGATATGTGCTTAAGCCTTAAAACGGCGATGTCCAAAGCTCCGTCGTCAAAATATGCAGCCCCGCCTGCCGTCGGCATACCGCCGTCCAGCACCACGCCGTCCTCTTCCTGGATATGTACGCCGTTAAAGTATGGGATTACGCCCAGTACCGGCCTGCCGGTCTTCCGCAATATAAAGTCCAGGCCGTCTTTCAATAGCGAACTGTCGCCCCGGAACTTGTTTATTATAAAACCGGCAACCATCTCCCGCTCGGACTCGTCCAATAATTCCATCGTCCCGACCATCGAGGCGAAGACTCCGCCCTTGTCGATGTCCGCGGCAATCAAAACCTTCGCCCCGGCCATTTCCGCCGTCTTCATGTTCACGAAATCGTGCTGTTTTAAATTTATCTCGGCTGGGCTTCCCGCCCCCTCGATGATTATCACGTCGTGCCTGGCCGAAAGCTCCGCGTAGCATTCCCTCGCCGCCCGGAACGCCTCATCCTTGTAAGCGTGATACTCCCTGACCGTCATGTTGCCGATAGCCTTCCCGCGTATTATCACCTGCGCGCCGGTGTCGCTGTTGGCCTTCAGGAGAACCGGGTTCATCAATATCGACGGCGGAATCTTCGCCGCCTCCGCCTGGTATGCCTGAGCGCGGCCTATCTCTCCGCCTTCCGGGGTAATAAATGAGTTCAAAGCCATGTTCTGGGACTTGAAAGGCGCAACATTAACCCCGCGCCGGACCAGGATTCTGCACAGGGCCGCGACTATCACGCTTTTGCCGACATGGGAGCCAGTCCCCTGCACCATCAATGCCTTAGCCATCTTAAGAGCAGCCTCCAAGCGCCTTGAGCGCCTTATCAAGGACAATTTTATTGGACGCGCCTATGAATGGAGTCGTCCTCTCAAGCCCAAGCGGTATGTTGTCAAGCGGGTTCCCGGCGAGGTCCGTGACGACTCCCCCGGCCTCCTTTACTATAAGCCATCCAGCGGAAAAATCGAAGCTCCGCGAGGCGGATGGGACTATCAGGGCGTCCGTGGCCCCGGCGGCGAGGCAGGCGAGATCGAGCGCCGTGCTCCCAAGGCACCTTACCTTCCTGGCGCAGGATAAAAGCGGCATGGCCTTCTGAAGGTCTCTCATCGGAGATGTCGCCTCTATGTTGACCATGCCGAGTTCAGTCCTGTCGGATGTTGTTATACGTATCCCGTTTTTGAAGGCCCCGGCGCCCTTTATGGCCCAGAATTCGTCCCCTGTCCCGATGTTTATTATGTATCCGAGAACCGCGTCGGAGAGCTTCCTTCCGTTCGCCATAACGAGCGCCGTCGAAAAAAACGGTATGCCATACTTGGCGTTGTTGCTGCCGTCTATCGGGTCTGCGAGGATTACCGCGTCTTCACGCCCGAACTTCCGCTCCCCTATCTCCTCGGAAATGAAAGTGAACTGCTCGCCGTCGGCATGCAGCCTTTCGAGTATTCCCAGGATGGCGTTTTCCGCTTTCCTGTCGAGAACGAGGGTGGTGTCCCCGCCCGCGCCTTTCCCAAGCGGCTTGCCGTATCCCTTGCCCTTGAACAACTCGTCCATCTCCAGGCGCACATTCGCCCCTACTTCCTTGAAGGCGGAAAGCCAGCTGAAATGGAACCGATCGACCGGATTTTCCATCAGAAGAACCTCTTTCTAAACCTGATGCCGCTTGATATATATCTGTTCACCCTCGCCGGGTCAAATACCCGCGCCCTTAAAACCCCGTGCGCGAATGCCAGCAATTTTCCGCGAACATCGTCTGTCACGTCAGGATAGAAAAGCGGGTTCGCCACAACCGCCGACCGGAAGGCGTAGAACGGCGCGGATACCTCGTTAATAGCCCCGTCTCCGGATACCGCGATATATTCGTCGTAGAAAAGCGAGAGCGCCTCATCGTATGCTCCGGCCATTCTTCCATGTTCCATGAGTGAAAAGAAGACGTAGTTTATGCACAGGGCCGTAACATCGTCGGCAGGCTCTCCATACTCTCCACGGCTCCTGTCAAGCAGACAAAAGGATTTCCTGCCCCTGAACAGGATGTTGCCGGGATGAAAATCGCCGTGCACGCGAGAGAGCCGTCCCGTCCTTTCTTTCAATAGCGTTCTCCAGTCAACGCATGCCTTCTCGATTGCCGCCAACTCAGCTAACTTTGTAAAACCGTTGTTAACAGCATAAGTGTCGAAGACTCCCATCAGACACTCTCCGTGTCCTATGATATCCCGGACCTTGCGCAGATAAAGAGCCGGCGCATCCTTCTTTTTCGAGTGGGCGCGGGCAAGGAACCGGGCGAGCGCGGATATCCGCTCCCTGTCCTGCCGCCGAAGGGTTTTTAACCCTCTCATTTCGCGGAGGTCGTCAAAATAGTTTACACCTTCGCCTTCCTCCATCACGAGATAATATTCAGCCCCGCCGGAAATGGATATTGCGGAGCCGTTCGGCTGCATTGACAGGACATCTATGGCTTTTACGTGAGACGGAAACTTCCCGTAGGTTTCGGACGCCAGGAGGAATACTTCAGCCCTGTCGGAGGGATAGTCGTGGCCGAGGCCGATATGTTTGTCAAGCGCCTTTATTATAACTTTCCGGGCCGCGCCGTTGCGAATAAAACTCGCCCTGTAGCCCCTCCCGTGGCTGCCCCTTCCGAGCGCCGAGAGGCGGACGCTCCCGGGGGCGGCGCCGAAGGCAGATTGCAGATACTCCGCAAACCTGCGGGCAGAAGGTTTCAACCGTGCCCTCTTGCCGCAAATTTTTTCGAAAGCTTCTCGGCAATATCGGCACCGGGGTAATGCCTGTCGATGGTAAGGACTTTTGCGAACTCTTTCATGGCAAGCTTATACTGGCCGCTGTTGTAGTATGCGACTCCGAGGTTGTTATGGTATCTGACCTCGTTCGGATTCATGGTCAGGAGCTTCTGATAAATCCTTATGGCGTCCTGGCTCCTGCCTATCCTGTTGTAAACGAAACCGAGATACTGAAGAGCGTTTTCGTCGTCGGGCTTTAGTTTCACCGCCGTCTCCCAGCACTGGATCGCGCCCTGGGTATCACCGAGCTTGTCGTCTGCAAGGCCTAAGTTGACGTAATTCCGCGGGTTGCGCGGGTTCTGCCGGACGGCCTTGTCGAACATGTTTTTTGCGTTTACAAATTGTCCAAGCTTCGCGTAGCTCTCGCCGAGCATGGACTCGGCGCGCGGGTCGTTCGGTTTAAGGATAAGCGAATTGTTCAAGGCGTCGACCTCCTGCTCCAGAAGCCCTATCTTATCGAGCGCCACAGCCATGTCCATGTATACTTT
>JAJYGS010000062.1 GCA_021785055.1 Nitrospirota bacterium
GCTCTTCGACATCACAAAGCCGTTCCCCGCGCGGACGATCGACCGGCGCATGGGGGGCGGCTGGGGCGTGATGTTGGATGATATCGCCGCCGGCATTTACGCGAACATCGCCCTGCGCATAATCGTAAGGCTGGCCTCGTGAGGGCGGAGGCTGTCATACTCGGCCTCGGCATGCCGGGCGGAGAGGCCGGAGGCGATTATATGCAGGCGCTCTCGGACTCCCTTGGGGAGTTCGGGCTTGAGCTCCCGGCGGTTTCATTTGTCGCGCTCGACGAAAAGGAGGCGGAAGACGCCGTCCGGCGCGCGCTCTCCCGGTCGCTTCTGGTCGTGCTCTCCGGAAGGCGCGGGCAGGAGAGGATAGATGAGATTTCCAGGAAGGTTCTGGCGCGCTCGCTCGGAAAACGGCTTGTGCTTCACCCGGAGATGGAAGAAAAACCGACGCTTTTGCCAAACGGCGCAAAACTTTTACCCGGCGCAAAGGGGTTCTGGCTGGAGCATGACGGCAGGTATATCGTATGGCTCGGCGGGCCGCCTGAGCATGACCGGGCGGAGAGGCTGGCGCTCCGCGACGTTATCCCGCCGGAGCTTGCAAGGGCGCTGTCCAGGGGCCGGGGCAGGAAGTTCTCCGCCAGCCGGACAATACGGTGTTACGGCGTAAACGAAAGAGACGCGCGCGGGCTTCTCGGCGATATTTCCGTTCAGGGCGGGGACATGAAATTTTATAGCTCCGTCGAGGGGCTGGACATAACGGCGTCCGCGCGCGCAGATACGCACGAGAAGGCCCAGAAGCTGCTCCTGGAGCTTTGCGCCGAGATTGTCCGGAAGGTCGGCGACAGCTTCTACGGCACGGACGGAGAAAAGATGCAGGACGCGGTCGCGAGGCTCCTGACGGAGAGGCGTCTGACAATCGCCACGGCGGAGTCCTGCACCGGGGGCCTTGTCGCCGGCAGGCTCACGGACGTCGTCGGAAGCTCGGCTTACCTTGAGCGCGGCGTTGTGACATACTCGAACAAATCTAAAGAGGAGCTGCTCCTGGTCCCGGCGGAGACGCTGATAAAGCACGGCGCGGTTTCGGAAGAGACCGCGAGGCTTATGGCCGAAGGGATACGAAATAACGCGAAGACCGACCTGGGACTCGGCATCACGGGCATTGCCGGGCCGGGCGGCGGGACGGCGGAGAAGCCCGTGGGCCTGGTGTATATCGGCCTCGCCACGCCGGACGGCGCAGTCGTGAAGAAATTCAATTTCCCCGGAGACCGTGCGGCGGTGCGATTCGCCTCTTCGCAGATGGCGCTGGACATGATACGCCGATACCTGATAAGCTGAGTTACTTTTCTTTCGCGTGAAAGAAAAGTAACCAAAAGAAAGCGGGACGGTCTTAATGTCTCGGAAAGGATATATTCGCACCTTCATCGCCGTCGAGCTTCCGCCGGAGATAAGGGAGGCGATGGCGGGTGTGCAGGCGGAGCTTAAAAAATCCGGCGCGGACGTGGGCTGGGTGCGGGCGGAGGGCGTGCACCTGACGCTCAAGTTCCTGGGGGACGTGGAGGAGGGAGAAGTCGTAAAACTCTGCGACGCGCTTTCCGGCATGCTCGCAGGCGAAGCCCCGTTTATCCTACGGGCGAAGGGCATCGGCGCGTTTCCGACGCCAAAGGCCCCGCGTGTGGTATGGCTTGGCGTGGAGGGCGATACGGAGAGGCTCTCGGCCCTCGCGGAGACGGTGGAGCGGGTCTGCGCAGGGCTGAAATTTCCCCGCGAGTCCCGTCCCTTCAAGTCGCACCTTACATTGGGGCGGGTGAAGTCGCCAAGGGGGCGTGATGCGTTGGTGAAGGCGCTGGAGAGCTTCAGGGACGCCGACCTTGGTGAGTTCAAGGCCGATGCCGTATCCGTGATGAAAAGCGAGCTTAAGCCCTTCGGCGCGGTATATACGGAGATGCGGAGAATTGTTTTGGAGGGGAAATGAATTTACGTTTGAGCGCGATAATTACAAAGGAAGAAGAATGGTATGTCGCCCGTTGTCCTGAATTGGATGTTACATCCCAGGGCAAGACATTTGAGGAGGCGAGGGAGAACCTCAAGGAGGCCGTAGAACTTTATATCGAAAGCTTCGGCACGGACGATATTTCCGAAATCAAGGGTGAACCTGTTTTTACAACAATAGAGGTCGCCGCTTGAAGCTTCCAGTCATATCTGGAGAACAATTAATTAAGATACTCCTCAAGAAAGGATTTATCAAAAAGAGGCAGAAGGGCAGTCATGTGTCCCTTGAAAAAAAGACCACGGAGAAAACATATAAAACAGTCGTCCCGTTACATGATTCTCTTGCAAAGGGTAATTTAAGTAGTATTTTAAAGAATACGGGGCTTACAAAAGAAGACCTGCTGAAATTGATAGTTCTTATACTTGGCATAACCCTTTAGCGGCGGAAGGAGCAACGAGATGGCTGAAAAGACGGAAAAAGACCAGAAGATGCGCGCGCTGGACCTGGCCGTGTCGCAGATAGAGAAGCAGTTCGGCAAGGGTTCCATAATGCGCCTGGGGAACGACCAGCCCTCGCCGGACGTCGCGGTGATACCCACCGGCTCGCTGGGGCTGGACATCGCCCTCGGCGTCGGCGGCTACCCGCGCGGCAGGGTCATCGAGATATACGGCCCGGAGTCCTCCGGCAAGACCACTCTTTCGCTTAACGCAATCGCCCAGGCCCAGAAGACGGGCGGAATCGCGGCTTTTATCGACGCGGAGCACGCCCTTGACGTCGCCTACGCCCGCAAGATCGGCGTACGGACGGACGACCTGCTCATCTCCCAGCCGGACACGGGCGAGCAGGCGCTCGAAGTCGCGGAGACGCTTGTAAGGAGCGGCGCGGTGGACATAGTCGTCGTGGACTCCGTCGCGGCCTTGGTGCCGAAAGCGGAGATCGAGGGCGAGATGGGGGATTCGCACATGGGGCTGCAGGCGCGGCTCATGTCCCAGGCCCTCAGGAAGCTCACCGCAACAATCTCAAAGTCCATGACGACGGTAATATTCATCAACCAGATACGCATGAAGATAGGCATCGTCTACGGAAACCCTGAGACGACCACCGGCGGCAACGCGCTGAAGTTCTACGCCTCCGTGCGCCTCGACATCAGGAAGGCGGAGGCCATAAAGGACGGCCAGGACATAACCGGGAACCGGGTGCGGGTGAAGGTGGTGAAGAACAAGGTCGCCCCGCCTTTCAAGCAGGCGGAGTTCGACATCCTGTTCAACGAGGGCATATCGAAGGTCGGCGAGGTCGTGGACGCCGGGGTGAATATCGGCGTGATAGAAAAGGCCGGGGCATGGTATTCGTATAACGGAGACCGTATCGGCCAGGGGCGCGAAAACGTGAAGTCGTACCTGAAAGACCATCCGGATACGCTGGACGAGATAGAGGCTGCGGTCAAAGAAAAGGCCGGCTTACCTCCCGCCGCGCCGGCATAAAGAGGGCGAAAAAATGGATATACCAAGCCAGGGAAGCCTTTCCATCAACGACATACTAAAGACGTCCGCGGAACGGCGCGCGTCGGACGTGCATATCAAGGTGGGAAGCCCGCCGGTGCTGCGCATCGACGGCAAGCTGACGCCGATGCTGGAGCAGAAGCGCCTGACCCAGGAGGATGTGGTAAAGCTCGCGTTCTCCATGATGAACCAGGGCCAGCGGGAGAAATTCAAGACGAAGAACGAGGCCGACTTCGCATACGGCGTCCCGGGGCTTGGACGGTTCAGGGTAAACGTCTTCATGCAGAGGGGCACCGTCGGCATAGTCATGCGCGCCATCCCCACGAAGGTCGCCTCCATCGAGGAGCTTACCCTCCCGCCGGTAATCACTAAGCTCGCACAGGAGCCGCGCGGCATGATACTCGTTACCGGCACCACCGGGAGCGGCAAGTCCACCACGCTGGCCTCGATGATAGACTACATCAACATGACGCGCACAGAGCACATAATGACCATCGAGGACCCGATAGAATACCTCCACAGGGACAAGAAGGCCCTCGTGAACCAGCGCGAGGTCGGGATGGACACGGAGTCGTTTCCCCTGGCGCTTCGCTCGGCGCTGAGGCAGGACCCGGACATCATTCTCGTGGGCGAGATGCGCGACTACGACACCATAAGCACCGCGCTGACCGCCTCGGAGACAGGGCATCTCGTCCTGTCCACGCTCCACACGGTCGATGCCGTAGAGACCATCAACCGCATAATCTCCGTCTTCCCGCCCTATCAGCAGAAGCAGGTGCGCCTCCAGCTCGCGGCGGTGCTGAAGGGAGTCATATCCCAGAGGCTTGTGCCGCGCGCGGACGGCAACGGGCGCGTCCCGGCATGCGAGATACTCGTCGTAACGGGCACGATAAGGGAGTGCATAATAGACCAGGACAAGACCAGGCATATACACGACGTAATCGCCGCGGGCGGCTCCCAGTACGGCATGCAGACGTTCGACCAGTCCCTCTACGGCCTTTACAAGGCCGGACTTGTCACTTACGAAGAGGCCCTGAGGAGAAGCTCCAACCCCGACGACTTCGCCCTCCGGATACGCGGCATAACCTCCACCTCCGACGAGACCTGGGATGGCGCATCCGAATCGCAAGGCTCCGCCGAAAAACCGGGCGACCCCGGCTTCAAAATAGACCGCCTCGGCGAGTGAACCGGGGCCGGCAGACAAGGGGAGCGGATTTGCAGGGCACGGCACCGGGTGCACGGAACGACCGGCTTAAACGGGCGAGGGATATGGCATACCGCTATCTCGCCCTCCGGGACAGGAGCGAACGGGAGCTTCGGGATTACCTTGGGCGAAAGGAAATCCCTTCTGAAGCTGCGGATGCGGTTATCGAGGATTTCGCCCGGTCCGGGTATATCGACGACCGCCGTTTCGCGGCATCCTATGCAAGGTATCTAATCGAGCGCAAGGGGCTTTCCCGTTATGCGCTCAGGATGGAGCTTCAAAGAAAGGGCGTCCGACAGGATTATATAGACGACGCGCTGGAAGGGTTTTTCGGGGAGGACGGCTACGACGAGGAGGGTCTGGCCACCGCCCTGGCCCGGAAAAAGGCCGCTTCCATGCATAACCTGCCGCAGGATAAGGCAAAAAGGCGGCTGACGGATTATCTTCGGCGCCGAGGTTTCTCTTTCGACGCCATAAAAAAAGCATTGAACGCCCTCATTTAAGATTTGACTTCTTTCATAATATTCAAGTATAATTCGTAATAATGTTTTTTTGGAGGTCAAATCATGATTGACAATCTGTTCCGTCCGCTTCACCTTATCCTGATATTCGGCATCGCGCTTCTTGTGTTCGGCCCAGGAAAGCTCCCCGCGATAGGCAAGGGCCTTGGCGAGAGCATCCAGAATTTCAAGAAGGCCATGTCCGAAGGCAAGAACGAGGAAAAAAAGGAAATCCCCGCCGATACGAAGTAGCCGGGTCAGGTGAGCCGGGGGTTCGCCAAACAGGCTGTGTCCGGCTGGCGGGGCCTTAAATTCAGCGAGATCAGGCGGACATTATTATTGTATTTTAATTACAAAGGGGCTGGCATATTCGTGCCGCGCCCCTTTTTTTATGCGTTCAGCCTTGATTCCTTCC
>JAJYGS010000053.1 GCA_021785055.1 Nitrospirota bacterium
ATCTTCTTTTCCTTCGGAGGGGAGAGCTTCACGTGCGAGGGAAACGTCGCGCCGCCCATGCCGACGATGCCGGCCTCCCTTATGACATTCCGCAGGACGTCGGGATTGAGCGAGAGGTAGTCGTCATGCCCGCTTAGGTCGTCCGCCCATTCGTCTTTGCCGTCCGACTCTATGACCACGGCCTGGGCGTCGGCTCCCGTCGGCGACGGAAAATTCCCGACGGCGATGACCTTGCCGGAGATGGTGGCATGGACGGGAACCGAGACGGCCCCTTGCGCCGCGCCTATCTTCTGACCCTTCTTTACGAGGTCGCCCACCCCTACGATGGGCTTCGCGGGCGCGCCGATATGCATGGACATCGGGATTACCACGCGCTCCGGGAGAGCTGCGTCCACGATCGGCAGAGACGCCGTAGCCTTTTTGTTGTCCGGGGGATGAACCCCGCCTTTAAAACTTGTAATTCTCATAATCCGTCAAACTCCGGTGAGCCGAATTGATCGTCGTCCCGACCAAAGCGGAGGGACCCACAGTTGACTTTTAAAAAACCTGCTGTGGATTCCTCGGCTTCGCTCGGAATGACAAGCATTTCCTGCTGTTATTTCCGGCCTTTTTTCTCCGACCCCAAAAGCTCGCTCAGCTCCTTCACGAACTCGTTTATGTCCTTGAAATCCCTGTATACGGAGGCGAACCGGACGTATGCCACCTTGTCCAGTTCCTGGAGGCGCTTCATTATCTCCTCGCCTATCTGGCTCGCCTGAACCTCCTTCTGCGCGCCCTCAAGGAGCTTCTTCTCTATCTCGTCCACCGTGGCCTCGAGCGCGAGGGTGGAGATTGGCCTCTTCTCGCAGGCCTTTTTAAGGCCGCCGAGTATTTTCTGGCGGTCGTAAGGCTCGCGCCTGCCGTCCTTCTTGACCACCACCGGCATTATCTCCTCGACGCGCTCGTAGCTCGTGAAGCGCTTGCCGCACTTCTCGCACTCGCGCCTGCGCCTTATGGCCTCGCCGTCCGTGGAGAGCCGGGAGTCCACTACCTTGTCTTCGATGTGGCCGCAGAACGGGCATTTCATAACCGCACCCCTACATTTTACAGAGAAAAAACCTACAAATTATGCAGATTATAACGGTGTTTGTCAAGGATTTTAAGCGGGAATGCCCTCGGCGGCCTTACGGGACGGGGCTTTTTGCCTGGAACTGCTCGACGACAATACCCGCCTCGGAGAGCATCTCGAAGCCAAGCTTGTCGGGGTAGCCCACGTCGTAGATTATCCTGGTTATTCCGGCGTTTATTATCATCTTGGAGCAGATGATGCAGGGGAGGTTCGTGCAGTAAAGAACCGAGCCGGCTATGGCCGTGCCGTGCTTCGCGGCCTGGATGATGGCGTTCTGTTCGGCGTGGAGGCCCCGGCATATCTCATGCCGCTCGCCGGAGGGGATACCCAGCTTCTCCCGCAGGCACCCGACGTCGATACAGTGGGATGTCCCGGACGGCGGGCCGTTGTAGCCGGTGGCCAGGATGTTCTTGTCCTTGGAAAGCACCGCGCCCACCTGACGCCGCAGGCACGTGGAGCGCTTCTTCACCAGGTGCGCAATCTCCATGAAGTATTCGTCCCAGGACGGGCGGGTCATAAGCTAACCTTAATCTGGATAAATTTTCTCGACTAATTTATTGAAATACTCGTTTAAAAAATTTCGCATATTCAAACCCTTACGAATCGGAGAAAACGCTTTATCATCGCCTTTTATGCAATAAATTCCATGCAATTGATTTTCTTCAGGATAACCACAATAAAGTATAAAGCGCGTGTCATCTAATCCAACGTGCGATTGATTAATGGTTAATTTGAAATCCTTTCCCCGATTTCCTTTAATTTCCCATCTGCTCCCGTCGGAAATTCTCTTCAAATCATTCGTCCCGTCACCCTTTGTGAAATATCTTCCGTTTTGCAGGTAAGCTTCGACGCAGACAGAGGTTAAACTTGAAATTGTATGGCCTTTAAGCTTGTTTTTCTTTAAATCAATTTCCCATCCGTGAATTATCTTTTTCTGAAAACTGGAATCGCCCAATTTCTCAATTAATTTATCCTTGGATGAAGCATTTAAGTTATCAATTATTCTCGTGAACAGGTCTTTACCAGGCGATTGCGCTTTTAACCTTATGCTCTGGATAAATACATCAAGGAATCGGCCAATAAACTGAACATCGGCAAACCCTCTTTTTATCCCGTCAATTATTTCTTCTTTTTCACTTGCATTAACTAACTTCGGCATTTGCTTTCTCAATATTTCTGTGTGAAATCTCAAAATATTCTTTATCTATTTCAAAGCCAACAAATGGAATATTCAGTTTCATCGCCGCCAGGGCTGCATTCCCGATGCCCAAGAACGGATCCATAGCTTTTTTTGTATTCTTTAATCCATGTACTTTGATACACATTTCTGCAAGTTCAACAGGAAAAGTGGCGGGATGCGGCCTTTCTTTTGCGCTACTTTGGATTGTCTTATATGGTATAAACCACGTATTGCCTCTGCACCGCACATCATTTTTCGCTATCTTCCATCTCTTGACGTTCGATTTGTCCTGATAAGGCACGCCAATAGCTGTTCTGTCGAGCTTGACATTACATTCTTTTGTCAAATGAAAAATATATTCGTGGCAATCGTTCAGAAAACGGTCGCTATTAACGGGCTTATAATGTCCGAATGAATCGAAGTCGCCATTTTTCTTAATGGATATAGCCTTGATCCAATGGATAGTATTTTGCAAGCAAAAATAATTTCTTATTATGCTCAAAACTTCAAATGGCCCCCAAGGGTCGGAAGGTTTGCCGCTGATATTCAAGAAAAAAGAACCATCATCGGATAATACCCGTGCAACTTCCTTTACCCATACCTTTGCCCAATCAAGATATTCTTTCCTTGAAATCCTGTCGTCGTATTGGCTGTAATTGATTCCTAAATTATAGGGCGGTGATGTAACAACGACATCGATTTCTTTATCCTTGATTCTGCCCTTCATCCCCTGGACGCAGTCCTGGAGATAAAGGGAGATATTGTTTTGGGTAAATTTTCCCCTGACCGAAGTCCGCTTCTCCGGGAAAAGCTCCAGATTTGGTTTGCATATTTTCCCTTGAACTCTTGCAGGCGATAAACGTTCCATTTTTATCTCCGCCGCCGTCCGGTTTACAGTGCGCTGGCCCCGTGGCCCTCGTATACCGGGAACTGCATCGCCAGGGCCTTTGCGCGCTCGCGGACTCGCTCCAGATTTTCCGAATCATTTATATCGTGTATCACGGAGGCTATCAGGCCGGCAATCTCGGCCATCTCCGGCTCCTTCATGCCCCTTGTCGTAACTATGGGCGTGCCTATCCTTATGCCGGAGGTGACGGTCGGCGGCTTCAGATCGAACGGTATTCCGTTCTTGTTCACGGTTATGCCGGCCAGGTCGAGCGCCGCCTCCGCCTCCCTGCCCGTTACGCCCTTATTCGTCAAATCCACGAGCATCAGGTGGTTGTCCGTCCCGCCGGAGACGAGGTCGAAGCCCCGCGCGGCAAGCTCTTCCGCGAGAATGGAGGCGTTCCTGACGACCTGGGCCTGGTAGGAGCGGAACTCAGGCTCACCAGCCTCCCTGAAGGCGACGGCCTTCGCGGCGATGACGTGCATGAGCGGCCCGCCCTGTATACCGGGGAAGATGACGTGATCTATCTTCTTGCCGAGCTCCTCGCTGCACATAATCAGGCCGCCCCTGGGGCCGCGCAGGGTCTTGTGGGTGGTGCTTGTAACGAAATGCGCATACGGAACGGGGGACGGATGCACCCCTGCGGCGACAAGCCCGGCTATATGGGCCATGTCCGCCATGAGATACGCGCCGACCATGTCGGCAATCTCCCTGAACCGCCTGAAGTCTATTATCCTTGGATATGCCGAGGCCCCGACGACGATCATCTTCGGCCTGTGCTCCTTTGCAAGGGCCTCGACTTCGTCGTAATCTATGTGGCCGTTGTCGCGTCTGACGCCGTAACTTATTGATCTATAGAGCTTCCCTGAGAAGCTGGCGGAGGCGCCGTGGGTTAAGTGGCCGCCATGTGTGAGCTTCATGCCGAGGATGGTGTCGCCGGGTTCAAGGGCGGCGAAGTATACGGCCATGTTGGCCTGGGAGCCGGAGTGCGGCTGGACGTTCACGTGCTCCACGCCGAAAAGCTCCCTCGCCCGGCGTATCGCCAGGTCTTCTATAATATCCGCGAACTCGCACCCGCCGTAGTATCGCTTTGCCGGATAGCCCTCGGCATATTTATTCGTAAGAACGGAGCCCTGGGCCTCCAAAACTGCCTGCGAGGCGTAGTTCTCCGAAGCGATGAGGACAATCTTCTCCCCTTCGCGCCTCTTTTCGTCTTCGATTGCCTGCCAGATTTCCGGGTCCGACTCCCTGAGCGAACGCATCATCATAACCTCTTTACTATTTTATACCGAAAGGGACGATTTTTCTATATCCGATATTTTATCGAGACGCCTCTGATGCCTCCCGCCCTCGAAGGGGGTGAAAAGCCATATGTTCACCATGTCGAGCGCAACCTCCCGGCCCGTGACCCGGCCTCCGATGGCCAGGATATTGGCATCGTTGTGCATGCGGGACATCCTTGCCGTGAAGGCGTCGTGGCAGAGCGCGGCCCGGACGCCGGGGAACTTGTTGGCGACTATGGACATGCCTATCCCCGTGCCGCAGACGAGAATGCCGCGGTCAACCTCTCCGGCGGATACGGCCTTCGCCACCTTCGCGCCGTAATCGGGATAATCGACGGAGGCCGGTCGACCGGCAGCAGCCGGTTTGCCGTCCGCCGGTAGACCGGCTTCAGAGCAGCAGTCTCCCGTCCCCATATCGATTATTTCAAGACCCTGCGAGTTCAGGAGCGAAACGATGCCTTCCTTCAGCTCCAGCCCGCCGTGGTCGCAGCCTATCGCAACCTTCAAGATAACACCCCCTCTTAGAGATACTGTATCTTACCGTCCGGGGAAAACACTGTCAAGAGGAAAAGGCCCCGAAAACCCCTGAAACCCCCTAAAACTGTTGACAAAGAAGGGGCGCTGTGCGAATATTTTACTCTTATGAAAATTATCCGGAGCCTGGGAGACATATCCAGGAGCGGGCTTATAAGTCCCGTCCTGACGCTTGGCAATTTCGACGGAGTCCACCTGGGACATCAGGCAATATTCAAACAGGTCGTGGCCCGCGCGCTGGAAACGGGCGGGGCGTCCGCGGCCTTCACCTTCGAACCGCACCCGCTCAAGGTCCTTGCCCCGCACCGCTCCCCGAAGCTTCTTTCCACGTTCCGCGAGAAGATGGAGCAGATAGAAGCGACCGGCATGGACGCAGTAATCTGCGCGAAGTTTACGCCGGAGTTCGCATCCCAGAACCCGGAGGACTTCGTCCGGGACATCCTGGCGGGCACTATAGGCGCGAAAGCGATATACGTAGGGCACGATTACGCCTTCGGAAAGGACAGGCGGGGCGACATTAATTTCCTCCGGGAGGCCGGGGCGAGATACGGTTTCGAGGTGCATGTCATAGGCCCGGTAAAGGTGGAAGGAATAATCGTATCCTCC
>JAJYGS010000135.1 GCA_021785055.1 Nitrospirota bacterium
TCCGATCTCAACAGGTATATCGCGACCGTCCCCGCAAGCCTTATCGCCTCGGGCGGTGCGGCGGGCGGATGGAGCTGGCTTATAGGGCATGAATATGAACTCGCCTTTACGCTTCAGGCGCTGGAATCCGAAAACAAGGCCGAGACCCTTGCCGCTCCGAAGGTGATTACGCTCGAGAACAAATCGGCCACCATTGTCCAGGGCACTACCCTGTACGTCCAGACCACGTCGGCAGCCGGAACGGCGCCTTCGCCCCTGAACGCGAACTTAAGCCTTACCGTCACGCCGCGCGTAACCGGCAACGGCTACATATCCATGGACATCGTGGCGACCGACAATTCGCCGTCCAGCTCGGTCCCTGCCGGGTCTACCGCGTCGATAGACACAAAATCCGTCACCACCAGCGTGATAGTGAAGAACGGCGACACGCTCGTCCTGGGCGGGATTTACCAGAAGACCAAAAGCAAAAACATCGCCTACGTCCCGCTTCTGGGGAAGATACCTATCCTGGGATGGCTGTTCAAACAATACAATAGCGACGAAACTACTTCGGAGCTTCTCATATTCATAACTCCGAAACTGTTGAAGACCTCGTCCCTTTAGCCCTTGCAAATTAACATGCGACGGTTTAAAATGCGCCCTTGATGGGCGCATTTTTTTTGAAAGGAAATTATGACACTTAGATACCTTACCTCAGGCGAATCACACGGGCGGGAGCTTCTTGGGATAATCGACGGTCTTCCCGCCGGCGTCGAACTGGCGGAAGAGGCCGTATCCCGCGAGCTTGCCCGCAGGCAGAAGGGCCACGGGCGCGGCGGCAGGATGAAAATAGAATCCGACACCGCCCGCATAGTCTCAGGGGTCAGGTGGGGAAAGACCTCCGGCGCGCCGGTCGGCCTGGTCATAGCGAACCGGGACTGGGAGAACTGGAAGGAGCGGATGTCGCCGGAGGCGTCGGACTTCGGCAAGGCCGAAGCTGTTACACGCCCGCGTCCGGGCCATGCAGACCTTACCGGCATGATGAAATACGGCTTTGATGACGCAAGGAACGTGCTTGAGCGCGCAAGCGCCAGGGAGACCGCGATGCGCGTTGCCGTGGGCGCGGCGGCCAGGGCCATGCTCGCCCCGTTCGGGATTTCCGTGGTAAGCTGGGTAGTGGAGATAGGCGGGGTGCGCGCGGAAATCAAGGGAAGCCCGAAGACGCTTTTCAGGCGCGCGGAGGCGTCGCCTGTGCGGTGCCCGGACGATGGCGCCTCCAGGAACATGATGGAGGTTATAGACCGGGCTAAGAAAGACGGGGATTCCCTGGGCGGGATATTCGAGGTGACGGTGCTTGGCGCACCACCGGGACTTGGGACTTTCGCTTCGAGGGATATGACTCTCGACGGCATGCTGGCCGGTGCGTTGATGAGCATCCAGGCGATAAAGGGGGTCGAAATCGGCATCGGTTTCCAGGCGGCCCGGCGCCCCGGTTCGGCGGTGCACGACGAGATATTCCACGGCCCAAAGGGGTATTTCCGCAGGACGAACAACGCCGGCGGCATAGAGGGCGGGATGTCCAACGGAGAGGCGATAATAATCCGGGCCGCGATGAAGCCGATACCGACGCTCTACAAGCCGCTTCATTCGGTGGATATAAAGAGCCGCAGGGCGTTCAAGGCGTCCGTGGAGCGCTCGGATACCTGCGCGGTTCCCGCGGCGGCGGTTGTGGGCGAGGCCGCGGCGGCTTTCGTTATTGCCCAGGCCATGCGCGAGAAATTCGGCGGAGACAGCCTCACGGAGATGAAAAGGAATTATGACGGATACATCGAGCAGGTGAAGAAATTCTGAAATTATGCGCAACATAACCCTGGTCGGCTTCATGGGAACGGGCAAGACGACGGCGGGCAGGATTCTCGCCCGCAGGCTCGGATACCGTTTTATCGACGTGGACGAGGAGATAGAGCGCGAGCAGGGCGTCTCCATATCCCATATATTCTCCGAGCTTGGCGAGACCTATTTCCGGATGCTGGAACGCGATTTCATAAAGGCGCTCTCGTTTAAGGAGGGGCTGATAATTTCCGCCGGGGGCGGGGCCGTAATCGACGAACGCAACATCGAGGCGATGAAGACCGGTGGGGTAATTGTATGCCTTACGGCGGCGCCCGACGCCATAATGAAAAGGGTCGGGAACTCCGCAAACAGGCCCCTGCTTAAGGTGCCGGACCCGATGTCGAGGATTACCGAGCTTATGGGCGCGAGGGAGCAGTTTTACCGCAAGGCGGATTTTACCATCGACACCACGGCCATGACGCCGGGAGACGTCGCGGAAGAGATAATCAGGCTTGCGGCGGGGAAAATTTAAATCCCTCCCCCCCGCAGACGGGGAGGGTAAGAACAGTTCATATGAGGGAGACTTTGGAAACAGTTACGGTTGATCTCGGCCCGCGTTCATACGACATATTCATAGGCCAGGGGCTTCTTGGCTCGCTTGGAGACAGGATTAAATCCACCGGACTTCATGGCCGTGCGGGGATATTGACCAACGACACCGTCGGCCCGATATACGGGAAGAGGGCAGCCGAATCCATCCGCGGCGCGGGATACGAGGTCTCGACGCTCTCGCTGCCGGACGGAGAGAAGTTCAAGACAATCGAGAGCATGGCGCGCATCTACGACTGGCTCCTTAAGGAAGGCTTCGACAGGAAGTCGTTCGTTGTCGCCCTTGGCGGCGGCGTGATAGGAGACATGGCGGGCTTTGCCGCCGCGACTTTCATGCGCGGGATAGATTTCGTCCAGGTCCCGACGACGCTCCTCGCCCAGGTGGATTCCTCCGTCGGCGGCAAGACCGGCGTCAACCGCCCCCTGGGTAAGAACATGGTCGGCGCCTTCCATCAGCCCAGGCTCGTGCTTGCGGACGTGGATACCTTGAATACGCTCCCGAAGGAGGAGTTCGTCTCCGGGCTTGCGGAGGTGGTGAAATACGGCGTGATACGCGATGCGGAGTTCTTCTCGTGGCTGGAGGACAACGCGGAGGCCGTGCTGGAGATGAAGCCAAAGGCGCTGGCGCATTTGATAAAGACCTCCTGTGAGATAAAGGCGGAGGTCGTGGGCGCGGACGAGCGCGAAGGGGGCCTCCGTGCGATACTCAACTTCGGCCATACCGTAGGCCACGCCGTCGAATCGCTCACGGACTATACCGGCTACAGGCACGGCGATGCGGTGGCCATAGGCATGGCTGCGGCGGCAAGACTGGCGCACGCGCAGGGCCTGTGCGGCCCGGAAGTCCCGGAACGTCTGATGGCGCTACTTTCCCGCTTCGGCCTGCCGACGGAGTTCCCGAAGAACCTCGATCCTGATTCCGTGCTAAAGTCCATCGGACACGACAAAAAGGCCGAGAACGGCAGGGTAAAGTTCGTCCTGCCTGAAAGAATCGGGAAGGTCGTGATAACAAAGGAATGGGGCGATGAGAAACTGACCGGGGCGCTGGGATAAGATGTGATTTGCCGTTTTTTTATTCAATTGTCTTTTTTTTAATCAAAATCTTGTTTAAATTATAGTCAAATCCGATTATAATTGCTCGTCTTTCCTTCTATTTCAATAACTTTATTCAGTGAATCGACAGGCATGTTTCTTGCCTAATATTATTATCAGCTTTCTTTGGGAGGAGAAAGTGGACCAGATCTCAAGCTTGAAGCAAAGCGGCGACGTGCTCTTTATGATGCTCGGCGCGGTAATGATTTTCGCCATGCACGCGGGGTTTGCATTTCTTGAGCTTGGCACGGTGAGGAAGAAGAACCAAGTGAACGCGCTTGTGAAGATACTTTCGGACTGGGCGGTATCCACGGTGGTATATTTCCTGATCGGTTTCCCTATCGCCTATGGAATAAGCTTCCTGAGGCCAGCGGCGGAACTTATGCATCTGCAGGGTTTTGACCTTGTCCACTTCTTCTTCCTCCTGACGTTCGCGGCGTGCATACCGGCGATTATCTCCGGCGGAATCGCCGAACGGGCGAGGTTCTGGCCCCAGGTCCTGGCGGGCGGCATATTCGTCGGGCTGGCATATCCGTTCTTCGAGTCTCTTATCTGGGGCAGGTTTTCTGCCAACGAGTCGCACCAGGCGATATGTGTCCAGGGCTGGCTCTCAAGTATATTAGGCTGCGGTTTTCACGACTATGCCGGTTCGGTGGTGGTGCACTCTATGGGAGGCTGGCTGGCGCTTCCGGCGATACTCATACTAGGTCCGAGGCTTGGGCGGTACGGCGCGGGCGGCAGGAGCTATCCCATACCCATCAGCAGCATACCGTTTCTCTCGTTAGGCAGTTGGATACTTGCCGTCGGCTGGTTCGGGTTTAACGTAATGAGCGCGCAGTCCCTTACCGGCATATCCGGCCTTGTTGCGCTGAACTCCCTGATGGCGATGGTCGGCGGCATCCTCGTGGCTCTGATAATGACTAAGGCCGACCCCGGTTTTGTGCATAACGGCGCCCTGGCGGGCCTCATAGCAATATGCGCCGGTTCGGATATAATGCATCCTCTTGGCGCGCTCGTTACTGGAGGCGTGGGGGCGGCCATATTCGTAAAAGGATTTACTATCGAGCAGGAGATACTGAGGATCGACGACGTGCTCGGCGTATGGCCGCTTCACGGGGTTACCGGCACTTGGGGCGGCATAGCGGCGGGCATATTCGGAAGTCGTCTCTTCGGAGGCATGGGCGGAGTAAGTTTCGTCTCCCAGCTTGCGGGGAGCCTTATGGCGGTTGTTTACGCGCTTGCCGTCGGAGGCATAGTGTATTTCATTATCAATAAGACGATAGGCTTCAGGCTTTCCGAGGAGCAGGAAATGAAGGGAGCGGACCTCGCTATTCACAGCATCGATGCCTACCCCGAGGAGAGCGTGCATGTCGGGCAGGTCTAAAGCCGGGGGAAAATCCTTGCCATATCGAAATCCAGATGATATTGTTATTTTTTATCCGAACTGCATGAATCCGGCGCAAAGGGGGTGCGGTAGTGAAGAAGATAGAGGCGGTCATAAAGCCGTTCAAGCTCGATGAAGTAAAGGACGCGCTTAACGAAATCGGCATCCAGGGCATTACCGTGAGCGAGGTGAAGGGCTTCGGCAGGCAGAAGGGCCATACGGAGCTCTACCGTGGCGCGGAATACGTCGTGGATTTCCTGCCGAAGGTTAAGCTTGAGATAATCGTCGGGGACGCGCTGGTGCCGCAGGTAATCGAGACGGTCGAAAAGAGCGCGAAGACCGGCAGGATAGGCGACGGCAAGATATTCGTAACCGAGGTTCTTGAGGTAGTCCGCATACGCACCGGAGAGCGGGGCGAGGCGGCGATTTAATTAACAAGGAGGAAAAGAGATGACACCAAAAGAAGTACTGGAGATGGCGAAGAAGAACAAGGCTGTGATGTTCGACATGAAGTTCATGGATTTCCCCGGCCTGTGGCAGCATTTCTCATGCCCGATAGACGAGCTTACCGAGGACATTTTCAAGGACGGCCTGGGTTTCGACGGCTCCTCGATAAGGGGCTGGAAGTCCATCAAC
>JAJYGS010000051.1 GCA_021785055.1 Nitrospirota bacterium
CCTCCTCTTTCCTGCCGACGGCAAGCTGTTTCTCAAGATACAGGAGCCTGTAGACATGCCTCTTGGCGGATTCCGCCACCTGCCACTCCTCCCACGCTACTTCAAGGTTCACCGAGGCCGCCTTGGCGCGCGCCGCATCGACCTTCGCGCCCCTTGTCAGAAGCGACCTGAGGTCCCAGTCGAGCCCCAGTCCGTATGCGGTTACCGTCCCGACGGTATTGCCGCCTATGGGGAAATCCGAGCTGTAGCCGAAGGTGGGGTTCGGCAATATCCCGGCCTGCAAAAGCTGGGCATTCGCCACACCGAGGCGGTCACGTTCCGCCCGGAGGACAGGGTTGGTTATAACGGATATAATGGCCGCATCCCGGGCCGAGATTCCCTTTGTAAAATCTATGGTGCGCGGCCTCAGGACGGGATGGCTTATCTCTTTGGCTTTTATGCAGATTGACTTCAGGTCGGGGGACGAGAGGGCCCGGGAAACGGCATGTTCATCAAGAGGCTTGGGTCGGTAAATTGCGCAGCCCTGCACTATCAGTAAAACCACTATCGGTACAAATTTTTTCCAACTTCCTTTCACGTTTACCTCTTACTTAGTTTACCAGGAAGTTATAGTATTCTCATTACAACGTAAAATCAATACCCAAATTCAACTTTGAAGTGCAGCGGCGTTTTAATGTTATAAAATATCTCTTTGGGGGGGGGGCATAAAGCCAAGCGCGCCCATCGACCAAAAATCAAAGGGTTACGGAGTTAATCGTAACCCTTCGCCCTCAAATCTCAAACTGGCCCGCAGCCATCCTGCCTTACGCACACAATTAATAACTTACAAGGGACAAGACCTGGTATCCCGCGAGCTTGTCCCGGCCTTTAAGTTCCGTAAGCTCTATAAGGAACGCTACGCCGACGACAACCGCGCCAAGCTGCTTTAAGAGATCTAACGTCGCCGCCATCGTCCCGCCGGTCGCAAGGAGATCGTCAACCACCAGGACACGCTCTCCGGGAGTTATAGCGTCCTGATGAACGGTAAGAGTATCCGTGCCGTATTCAAGCTCGTATTTTGCTTCGTATATATCGCTTGGGAGCTTGCCCGGCTTTCTTATGGGGATGAAGCCGGCATTCATACCATATGCCACCGGCGCGCCCACGATAAAGCCGCGAGACTCTATTCCCACGACCTTGTCTATCTCTTCGCCCTCGTAAAAGCAGGTAATCTTCTCGACGACCTTCTGAAACGCCTCGCCGTCCTTCAGGAGCGTAGTTATGTCCTTGAACAGGATGCCCTTCTTCGGGAAGTCCGGGATGTCCCTGATGCGGGATTTCAGGTCAAACATATGCCTCCTTTACAATATACTATCCAGGTCGATACTTTTTCTTTTTGTGATAAACCGAAGCTTGTTGAGCGCCGAGGCCTCGATCTGGCGCACGCGCTCGCGGGTAAGACCGAATTCCTTTCCGATGACTTCGAGCGTCTGGGCTTCACCGTCCTCAAGGCCGAAACGAAGGCTGATAACCTTCTTCTCGTTCTCGGTGAGATAATTCAGCCACTCGATTATCTGCTCGTGGCGCATTATGCCCTCTGTATCCTTCTCGGGCGAGCGGGAGGTCTGATCCTCTATGAGGTCCTTCAGCGACCCTTCTTCCTTGTTGCCGATAGGCGTATCGAGGGAATGGGTCTTCCGGATGAGCTGCATTATATCCTTCACCTGGTCTGGCGCGTAGTTCATCTCCGCGGCTATCTCTTCAACCGTCGGTTCGCGCTTCAAGTTCTGGATAAGCCTTCGCACGACCTTCACGAACGAATTTATGACTTCCGAAATATGCACGGGCAGGCGTATGGTGCGTGTCTGGTTTACGAGCGCGCGCTCTATGGACTGCTTTATCCACCATGATGCATATGTGGAGAAGCGGAACCCTTTCTCCGGCTTGAATTTCTCGACGGCCTTTATCAGGCCGATATTGCCTTCTTCGATTATGTCGGAGAAGGGAAGACCTCGGTTTATGTAGCGCTTTCCTATATTGACGACAAGCCGGAGATTGGCCTCGATCATCCTGGCGCGCGCCGCTTCGTCGCCTTTTGCGATGCGGTGGGCAAGCTCCTGCTCGTCCTCGAACGTCAGAAGGCTCGAAACCCGTATCTCCTTGAGATAGAGCTTTATGGCGTCCTGAGCCTCGTCCGGATAGGACGCGGGTTCTTCTTCCTCCTCTTCCTTGTCGAAGAGTCCTTCTCCCGCCTCGGCCTCGAACTGCTCGTCGTCTACCTCTTCGGGAAAATATTCAAGCTCCTCTGCCTCGTCCTTCGGCTTATCAATGTCAAGCTCGACGGTCTCGCCGGCGAATTCCTCGTTTTTCTGTTTTTTCTTTTTCGGCATATAGGCACCCGTCAGACCCTGATTGTAAAATTTTTAAACCTGCCGGTGCAGGTTTTCCAGTATACCTTCACGTCTTCAACCCGCGCCACGGCGGGGCCTTTCTCAAGCTCTTTTATAAATTTCTTCGCGTCCTCCTCATCCGCCTCTATTTCCAACTCCACGCGCCCGTCCGGGAGGTTCCTGGACCACCCCAGGACATTATGCTTCGCCGCCGCCCGTTCCGTGAAAAACCTGTATCCGACGCCCTGGACGCGCCCGCTTACAAAGATTTCGGCCCCTACCCGGCTATTTGTCGAAGGGTTCCTGCCCGGCATAGCCCCTCCCGTTAAAAGCGTACAGGCCTAACGTATCGCTTCAAGGGCCATGTCTACCGCCTGCGCGGGGCCGCCAGCCTTCTTTATGCTTTCGTCAACATCCCAACTCCCAAGGCTGATTACCGGCTTGCCGAGCTTCAGCGCAAACGCTATCTCGGACAGCGTGCCGTATTCTCCGGCGACGGCGATAAGGACATCGGAAGACCTGACGACTATTATATTCCTCGCGTGGTTAAAGCCTGTGATGATCGGGATGTCGATGTATCGGTTCGCGTCGCGGGTGTCGAAACCCGGCAGAATGCCTATAGTCTGGCCGCCTGCTTCCTTGGCCCCCCTGCATGCCGCTTCCATGACGCCGCCAAGCCCTCCGGTAAGGACGGTCGCGCCTTTCTCGGCGGCCAGCCTCCCTACTTCCATGGCGTCTTCATAGGGCTTCCCGGAGGCAAGCGCCGAGCCTATAATACCGATTACGACCTTTTCCAATCCGCCACCTTTGCGCTCAAAATAATTAAAAAGGGCATCTCCTTTCGAGGATACCCTTCAATCACTGCAAGATGGTCGGGGCGAAAGGATTTGAACCTTCGACCCCACGGTCCCGAACCGTGTGCGCTACCAGGCTGCGCTACGCCCCGTCAATCCACTGTATGTTATAGCAGTTCCCTTTCCCTGTCAAGGCTTTTCGTTTAAATACCGAGACCCATAGTCTGTCTTTTCTTCTCTATGAACTTCGCCGTCTCGTCCGCGAAATAATCTCCGCTTTCGATGACTTCCCTCGATACTCTGCCGTTATAGAGATCCCGCCCTTCTTTAAGCTCCGGCGCGAGCGCCTCCTCGAAATTCCCGGCCCTTATCCCCTCCTCGACCACGCCCTGGTTATAAAGCGCAATGTCGGAGAGTATTATCCTTGCGAAACGCCTCGCGGCCTCAACCTGTTGATGGTCTGCCGTCTGCCGGCTGTCAACCGCCTGACGCTCTGTGGCCGGCTGCTTGTCCGGCGCCGTTTCCGGTTCCATCTGCCTCTCGACAGTCGGCGGAATCGACGGGGCAGGCGGCTCCGGTATCTCGTCATTGCGCATTCTAACGCCCTGCTCCTGCCTGAGCGGAATATCTTCCGGAGCGGGTATCCTGATGTCCTCCTCGCGCGGCGGTCTTACGGACGGCGCTCCCCCCGCTTCCGCCGCCAGACGCTTAACCTTCTGGACAAGGCTATCCTGGATGTGGTGTTTTTCTATGTAGTCGTCCGCGCCGTAGAGGCTTACGGGCTCCCTTTTGTAGCGTGTCTTGTCGTATATTGACGCTATAAGGATTATTTTTATGTCGCTTGATTCCGGGCTGTTCTTCAGCCTGTCGCAGATCTCGAATCCGTATATCCTTGGGAGAGCGACATCGAGAATGCAAAGGAAGGGTTTTTCCCTCTCTATTGACACGACGGCCGCGATGCCTTCCGTCTCTTTGATTACCTGGTAGCCCTCGTTTGTTAAAATGGATTCCACCAGGCCCAGTATGGATTCGCCGTCGTGCGCAACCAGTATCTTCGACCTGTCGAGACCCCATTTGGGCACGGAGCGCGAAACCTTTGACTGGGGCGCCGCCTCGGCGGGTTTCGAGGGTGCGAGCGGAGAAGGCGGAGTAAATGCCGCCTCAGGGGGCTTTTGTGCGGCAGGTTCCGCAGGCGAAGGACGCGGAGATTCGGGGGGAGTTTTCTGTAGCGGCTGTTCAGCCTTGCCGGCCTCCGCAGGCTTCTCCACAAGGAAAATATTGCCGCATTTCGGGCACTTAAGTCTTGTGCCGCCTTCTTTTATCTTGGAGTCGTCCACCTTCAGGCGCACGCCGCACTGACTGCAGGAAGTTATCATTTTCACCCTCCGAAGGCTATAAAAAGCCGCTTATTTCTGCTCCTTGCCCGGCCTGATTGTCACTATTTCGTAACCCCTGAAATATCTTCGCGCCGCTCTCGAAACGTCTCCGCTCCCAACCCCGGAAATCTCTCCCGCGAGGCTTTTTTCGTAGTCGTTTCCGGCCCCGGCAATTTCATACATTCCCGAGAGCCAGGCGGTTTTAACGGCGCTCTGCAACGAAAAATCCGCGCCGCCTGAGGCAAAAGCCTCACCGCGTTCAAGCTCTGACGAGGAAAATTTCCCGTCTTCGAGATCCCCGATGGAGCCCTTGATGCGCTTTACGGCATCGTCAATCCTGCTCTCGTCCGTAACCGAATAAACGGTCATTACGGGCGCGGAGGACGCCCACTCAAGCGAGCTTCCGAACTGGTACGCCTTGGGTTCCTTGCCGCGGAGCGATTTATAAATCATAGACGACATGCCGCCTGCCAACATTGCGCGGGCGGTCAGGGCCGCGGCGTAATCCGAACCGCCGGGGGGCGGGAGTTTGAAAACGAAAAGGACTGCGGCGGTGCCGTGATCCGACTCCAATTCAAGCTCTTTTCCGGCGTTAAAAGCCGGTTTTTGCACTTCCCGGCTATAGGGTTTTCCGCTCCCAGGCCAGCTTTTGAAGGCAAACCCGGCTATTTTTACGACCTCCTTATCCGAAAACGGGCCGCAGACCGACAAAAGCGCCCCGCCAGGCGCAAACCGCGCCGTCCTCCAAGCTAAGAGATCTTTTCTTGATATGTTTTTCAAATCCCCCGGCAGGGCGGCGGGGAAAACGGCATAATACATCCTGCCGACTACGTTGTCCGTTTTAAAATTGTTTCTGGCGGCTATTGCGGCCTTTTCTATCCGGACGGTGTCGTCCGAAAAATTAACCCCGGATACCATCTCGGACAAGGCCTTGAGCGCGGCAGGAAAAGAGTCTGCGGGCGATTCGAGCTTAAAGCA
>JAJYGS010000040.1 GCA_021785055.1 Nitrospirota bacterium
GCGGGGATGGAAGGGAGGAAGAAACTCAAGGAATATTTCATGGATCTGAAGCTTCCGAGGGCCTTGAGGTCTCGCGTACCGCTCCTCGAGTGCGGCGGCGAGGTTGCCTGGGTGATGGGATACAGGCGGGACAGGAGATTCATTCCTGGGCCGGGGAGCAAAGAAGTTATAAAAATAACGATGGTAAATTTATAGCTGTCAAACGGAGGATTACGAGATGCCAAATTACGGCAAGGTAGTATTTTCCAAGGGTGAGATACAAAAGAGGGTGCTGGAGCTTGGAGAGAAGATTTCAAAGGATTACAAGGGAGAGGACTTACTGCTCGCAGGGGTTATGAAGGGCGCGTTCATTTTCATGGCCGACCTCGCCCGCGCTATCAGCATACCCGTGTCGATAGACTATATCGGCATCTCGGCGTTCAACTCGCGCTCGAAGGGCAGGGGCGCCGTCAGGCTGTCGTCGGACATTAACGAGAACATATCGGGGAAAAACGTCTTAATCGTCGAAGATATAATAAACAGCGGCCTGACGGTGGAGTATATTACAAACAACCTGAAGGCGCGCGAACCCAAGAGCGTAAAGATATGCACCCTGCTGGACAAGACGGACAAGCGCAGAAACGACTTCCGCCCGGACTACGCCGGCTTTACCATCCCGAACATTTATGTAATCGGCTACGGGCTGGACTACCAGGACCGTTACAGGAACCTGCCGTATATCGCGGCGCTTGAGGAGAATTCGTGAGTTTTGCCTTAAGTTTTTTCGTCTTTCCCGCACGCGGGCATCCCCTTCGCGCAGCATATTTCGAGGAAAACCCCGACCATCTCCGGATCGAACTGGCTTCCGGCGCAGTATTCCAGTTCCTGTATCGCGTTATCCACGCCTATCGACGGCCTGTAGGGCCTGTCGTAAGTCATCGTGTCGAACGCGTCGGCGATGGCAAGCGCCCTCGCCATTAGCGGTATATCGCCGCCCCTAAGACCGGCGGGGTATCCGCCTCCGTCCCAGCGCTCGTGGTGGTGCCGCACCGCGGGGATTATGTCGGCAAGTTCCTTTATGGGCGAGAGTATCTCGCAGCCCTTGTCGGGATGCTTTTTTATAAGCTCTATATCCTCAGGAGTCAGATTGTCCTTCTTCTCGAGGAGCGTGTCGAAGGTGCCTATCTTGCCGATGTCGTGCAACAGCCCCGCAAGGCGCATACGCTCTATCGACCTCTGATCCATCCCCAGCCGCTCGCCTATCGCCGCCGCATACTCGGATACCCGCTCCGAATGGCCCTTCGTCCAGGGGCTTTTCGCATCGATGGCGGAAGACAAGGCGTGGATAATGTTCATAGAGAGGCTTTCGAGGTCCGATATGAGCCTGTTGTTCTTGAGGGCTACGGATATCTGGCGGGCCATACCCTCCAGAAGGCGCATGTCGGACGCAGACGGCAAGACGCCGGGCGGCACATAGAAGTTCATAACGCCGAGAACCGCATCTTCGGATTTTATGGGTATTATGATATGACCGTGGGCCTTCATATCGTCATAACGCATGGTATGGTCGGGGTCTTTCAGGCAGTCAAGCGAGATTATGCTCCTGCCTTCCTTGGCGGCCTTGCCGCACAGGCAATGTCCCAGGGGGATGCATTCCTCCTCGTGGGCCAGCGCAGGGTCCAGGTTCAAAGACGCGGCCATCCTAAGGGCGCTTCCGTCTTCCCTGTTTTCCACAAGGAAGATAACTCCCCTTTTCATCACCTCCAGGAAATGGAGGTTTATCGCCTCGCTTAAGGCTTCCTCCAGCATCTTTCCCTGGTCCTTGTTTTTTGAAATGATACTGGATATTGAATTGAGCGCGGAAAGCTCGCGATTACGCTGTATTATCTCTTTCTTCTTTCTGTAGTCCTCATGGCGCAGCCGGCCCGCCACCGCCCCGGTGAAGGCAAAAACGGCGACGGCTCCGAGCAGATAGAGCTTAAAGACAGACGGGCTTTCGATGCGGACGGACGGAAGAAACGCGTTAATCAGGGAGTAGAACAGGAAACCGGTGGCGCCGATTGCTGCGCCGCCCATGGCGAATTTTACAGGCAGGCCAAGGCTCAATCTTCGCAAGGACTCAACCTCATTGCCATGTATTAGTTTCTCAATTAACCTGACCGGTGCAATTTACTATAATCGAAAGAAACTGTCAACCCAAAAGGCGTCTTGTTTTGTATTGTTTATGCATCCGCAATATGTTATATTTTATTGTTAAATCGTGTAATTCGACGGAGGTTTAATGAACTCGAACATCAAGAATGTTGCCCTGATACTCGTCCTCATCCTCACTATGGTGCTGATATACCGCCTCTTCTCTTCCCCGCAGAAGCAGGAGAAGACGCTGATATACTCGGATTTTATCGCACAGGTAGAGAGCGGAAACGTGCCGGGCGTCGTTATGAAGGAAAACGAGCAGGGTATCGACATCACGGGGAAGCTCAAAAACAACGAGGAATTCAAGACTTTCGCCCCGAAAGACCCTCAGCTTATCCCGCTTCTACAGTCGAAGGGCGTGCAGATTACGGCGAAGAAGGTCGAGGCCAACCCGTGGTATTCCCAGATACTCTTCTTCTGGGCGCCGATAATCCTGATGATATTCTTCTGGATATTCATCATGCGGCAGATGCAGATGGGCGGCAACAAGGCAATGGCCTTCGGCAAAAGCCGGGCAAAGCTCTTAACCGAGAGCACCAAGAAGGTGACTTTTGCCGACGTGGCGGGCATCGAGGAGCCGAAGGAGGAGCTTCACGAGATAATTGAATACTTAAAAGACCCGCAGAAGTTCCAGAGGCTGGGAGGCCGAATACCCAAGGGCGTGCTGCTCGTCGGGCCTCCGGGAACCGGCAAGACGCTCCTCGCCAAGGCCATCGCAGGCGAGGCGGACGTGCCGTTCTTCTCAATATCCGGCTCGGACTTCGTCGAGATGTTCGTCGGCGTCGGCGCATCGCGCGTGCGGGACCTCTTCGAGCAGGGCAAGAAGAACGCCCCGTGCATAATATTCATAGACGAGCTCGACGCCGTCGGGCGTCACCGCGGCGCAGGGCTTGGCGGCGGACACGACGAACGGGAACAGACCCTGAACCAGCTATTGGTGGAAATGGACGGGTTCGAATCCAACGAGGGCGTGATACTCATCTCGGCCACGAACAGGCCGGACGTCCTTGACCCTGCGCTCCTGAGGCCGGGCCGCTTCGACCGCCAGATCGTGGTGCCGCGCCCGGACATCAGGGGCCGCGTGGGCATACTCCAGGTTCATACCCGCAAGGTGCCGCTCGATACGGACGTAGACCTCGACATCATCGCACGCGGGACGCCGGGCTTCGCCGGGGCCGACCTGGCCAACCTCGTGAACGAGGCGGCGCTCCTCGCGGCGAGGGAGAACAAGGACAAGGTCTCCATGGTAGACTTCGAGCACGCCAAGGACAAGGTAATGATGGGCATCGAGCGCAAGAGCCTCGTCCTCTCCGACGAAGAGAAGAAAAACACCGCCTATCACGAGGCCGGCCATACGCTCTCCGCGCTTATGACGCCGCGCACCGATCCTATACACAAGGTCACAATAATCCCGCGCGGGCGGGCCCTGGGCCTCACTCAGCAGCTTCCGGTGGACGAACGCTATACCTACGACCGCGACTACCTGCTCTCCCAGCTTGTCGTGCTCCTGGGCGGACGCGCGGCGGAGGAGCTGTCTTTGGGGCATATGACCACCGGCGCGGGCAACGACATCGAGCGCGCGACGGAGCTTGCAAGGAAGATGGTCTGCGAGTGGGGCATGAGCGACAAGCTTGGGCCTCTGACCTTCGGCAAGAAGGAAGAGCAGATATTCCTTGGCCGGGAGATCGCCCAGCACCGGGACTACAGCGAGCATACTGCGGTCGAGATAGACCTCGAAGTAAGAAAACTCGTCCTGGATGCCTACGAAAACTCCAAGTCTCTCATCCAGAAGAACATACGCGGCCTGAACGCCATTGCCGAGGCCCTGCTCGAAAAAGAGACCCTCGACGGCAAGGAGATAGCCGCGATTCTCGCCTCGGTAGACATAAGCATTCCCGACGTGGAGGCGAAAATCAAGGCAGGCAAAAAGGAAGGCGCGGTATTCGCCCCCGGCAGCGAAGGGGCCGTCAAAGAGACGGAAGTCTGATGAAGGCCCGCTCCGGGGCAGGGGTAACGGCAGGGGCGAGGTCCGGCCAGGCGGCGGCGGAAACGTTGAGCGCGGGAAAAACCTCCCGCCTTCGGTTCAAAGACGGCGTCCTCGACCTCTCAAGGACGCGCATCATGGGCGTTATAAACCTTACGCCCGATTCCTTCTCCGACGGGGGCAAGTTTAACACCGTGGGCCGGTTCGGGGGCAAGGGGGGTAGGTTCGGGGGGGGCGGGACTGACGATATATCATTCCGGCCAGATTACCCGAAGGCCATAGAGGCCGCGCTTCGTATGGCCGAGGACGGGGCGGACATTATCGACGTCGGCGGGGAGTCCACCAGGCCGGGAGCCGCGGCAGTTTCGCACGAAGAAGAGACGGCGCGTTGCCTCCCGGTTATAGAAGGCATAAGAAAACACTCCGGGATCCCCGTTTCGATAGACACCTTCAAGTCCGCCACGGCCCGTGCCGCAATCAAAGCCGGGGCGTCCATGATAAACGATACAACCGGCCTGATGTTCGACCCTGCGATGGCGGAAGTTGCCGCAAAAACCGGCGCGGCTGTCGTCATAATGCACATAAAGGGAACGCCCGCCGACATGCAGGCCGACCCGCAATATACTGACCTCCTGGGGGAAGTGAAAGAGTATTTAAAGGCCGGCATCGACAAGGCGCTTGGGGCGGGAGTCCCGGCTGATAGTATATTAATCGACCCCGGCATAGGCTTCGGAAAGACGCTTGAGCACAACCTGGAACTGATTGCGAGGCTCGGCGAACTGGCGGGGCTTGGTTATCCCGTGGTTCTGGGGGTGTCGAGGAAGGCTTTCATAGGAAAACTGACCGGCGGGGCGCCTGTTTTCGACAGGCTGGAGGGCACTATCTCCGCGTCGGTATTGGGAATAGCGAACGGCGCGAATATCATCCGCGTGCACGACGTCAAGGCCGCCCGCCGCGCGGCGGATGTGGCCGACGCGATACTGAATAAAAAACTGTCATCCCGTGCGCAACGAAGAATCCACAGTTAATTTAAATTCAAAGGTGGGTCCCTCCGCTTCGGTCGGGACGACATTCAAATACTTGGGCGGATTGATGGAGACCGAGCTTTATGTTTGAGGCGATAAGGGACATCCGCGTATGGGACGCGCTGGACATTCTCGTCGTCGCGTTCATACTCTACCGCGTGTTTCTCCTCATCAAGGGGACGCGGGCGGTGCAGATGATGGCCGGCCTGGGGATAATCCTGCTCGCGCTGATATTCTCGCGCTGGGCGGGGCTTTATACGCTGAACTGGCTCGTCCAGAGCTTCATGACGCAGATGGTACTGGT
>JAJYGS010000041.1 GCA_021785055.1 Nitrospirota bacterium
GGAGCACCTCCTTAAAGGGAAAAATATAAACGACGACCCGTTCAACCGGCATCCCGTCGGGACGAACTTCTTCAAGTTCAGCCGGTGGATTACCGGCAACAGGATTGTCCTCGACGCCTACACCGGCTATTTCAGGGGCAGGCCGCATATAGACAAATACGTCTCCAGGATTATCCCCGACCAGGCGACGCAGTTCCTGGAACTCAAGACCGGCGGGATAGACATGATGGACCTGACCCCGCTCCAGTATGCGAGGGAGACGGACACGCCCTCTATAAAGCGCCGCTTCAAAAAACTGCGCTATCCCGCGTTCGCTTACGACTACCTGGGATATAACCTGACGAACCCCCTGTTCAAGGACAAGCGCGTGCGACAGGCGCTCTCGTACGCGGTAGACCAGAAGTCCATCATACAGGGCGTGCTCCTCGGCCTCGGCACGCCGTGCACCGGGCCGTTCCCGCCGGAGTCCTGGGCGTATAACAAGGACGTGAAAGGATACCCGTATAACCCGGAAAAGGCTAAGGAGATGCTGAAGGAGGCGGGCTGGACGCCGGGGCCGGACGGAGTGCTGACAAAGGACGGCAGGAGGTTCGAGTTTACGATACTCGTGAACCAGTCCAACAAGCAGCGCGAGATGGCGGCGGAGATTATCCAGCAGGACCTGGCGAAGGTCGGGGTAAGGGTAAAGATAACCGCGCTTGAGTGGCAGGCGCTCCTGCACGATTTCATAGACAAGAAACGCTTCGAGGCGCTCATCATGGGCTGGGCGCTCGGGCGCGACCCGGACGTATACGACATATGGGATTCGTCCAAGACCAAGGAAGGGGAGTTCAATTTCATAAGCTACAAGAACCCGGAGGTGGACAAGCTCCTGGTCGAGGGACGGGAGACGTTCGATTTCAGGAAAAGGCAGGAGATATACCGCCGCATCCACGCCATAATATCGGACGACGCGGCGTGCACCTTCCTTTACGTCCCGGACGCGCTGCCGATTATCAGCAGGCGGTTCAAGGGCGTCAAAAAAGCGCCGATTGGGATAATGTATAACCTCAGGGAATGGCGCGTGCCGAAGAACCACGGGGAGTGGTATACACAATAAAAAAAGCGGCATATTTGCGAGCGGACATAAGGCGACTGAAACGGTAAATGTTGGCGAATGTGAGTGGCCATGCCGGAAACTGTCTGAGCGAAGCGAGTTTTTCCGGCATAGCGAACGAGCCTTACATTTACCCGAAGGAGCCTTCCGGAAGCGGGGAATATGCCGCTTTTTGGAAACATAGCTGAGATAAAATGTCTAATATCACCGTCAACTCTCTAGTCAGGAAATTCGGCCCGGTAACCGCCGTGGACGGCATTTCGTTTAATGTCGAGCCGGGCGAGGTATTCGGTTTTCTGGGGCCGAACGGCGCGGGGAAATCCACCACAATATCAATACTCTGCACGCTTCTGGCGCCGACTTCCGGTACTGCCTCCGTCGGCGGCTTCGACTGCGTGAGGGACGCGGACGCCGTGCGCCGCAGCATAGGCATAATCTTCCAGGACCCGACGCTCGACAACGGCCTCACGGCCTACGAGAACCTGCTCTTCCACGCCTACCTATACGGCCTTGACCGCACGAAGGCAAAAAAGAGAATAGACGATGCGCTCTCGCTTGTCGGGCTGGACGGCAGGAAAAACGAGCTTGTCCGGAAGTTCTCAGGCGGCATGAAGAGAAGGCTTGAGATAGCCAGGGGGATACTGAACTACCCCAAGGTGCTCTTCATGGACGAACCGACGATAGGGCTCGACCCGCAGACCAGGAATCTAATCTGGGAGTTCATAGCCGAGCTCAAGAAGAACACCGGGATTACCGTCTTTATGACGACGCATTACCTCGAGGAGGCGGAGTTCTGCGACAGGATCGCGATTATCGACCTGGGAAGGATAATCGTTTCAGGTACGCCCGGCGAGCTGAAGGCCGGGCTTCAGGGTGATACACTGAAACTCTCGGCAGCCGACCCGAAGGGCCTTGAGGCGGAGATAAGGGAGAAATTCGGCATGGAACCGAAAGTTACCGACGGAGGCATTACGCTTACGGTAAAACAAGGGGACGAGATTCTTCCGGCGCTTATCAGGGGGCTTTCCACGAAGATAATTGCCGTGAGCATGACAAGCCCGACACTGAACGACGTGTTCCTGTCTCTCACCGGCAAGAACATACGCGAAGAGGGTTCCGACCCGTACGGCCCGATGCGCTCCTACGCGCGCAAGAACCACGGGGGGCATTGATGGCGAACATAGCGCACGAAATGAAGGCCATATACGTCATATCCTACCGGGAGCTTCGGAAGTTTATCCGGGAGAAGAGCCGCATAATGGGCACGATGGCCCGGCCCATCCTGTGGCTTTTCGTGGTGGGCGGCGGGATGAGCAGGCTCGTCAGGCCGGTGGGGGGCATAAACTACATCCAGTTCATATTCCCCGGCATGATAGGCATGACGATTCTCTTCGCGTCCATATTCTCCGCCATATCCATCGTCTGGGACAGGGAGTTCGGGTTCCTTAAGGAAATACTTGTCGCGCCAATCTCAAGGTTTTCGGTCGTCGTCGGAAAGGCCATGGCCGGGACGTCCATATCCATGCTGCAGGTGCTGATACTCCTGATATTCGTCCCCGTGCTGGGGATTAAAATAAACGCATTGCAGTTCCTGCTGCTCTTGATCTCGTCCGGGATGCTCGCCTTTTCGCTCACCTGCTTCGGCATACTCGTGGCCTCCCGCATGAGCTCATACGAAGGGTTCAACATCATTATGAACTTCCTGGTCATGCCGATGTTCTTCCTTTCCGGGGCGATGTATCCGGTAAAGCTCATGCCGCCGGTATTGAGGGAAATAGCGTACGCGAATCCCCTGACTTACGGCGTGGACGGGCTAAAGAACATACTGCTGGCGGGCGCCTCCGGGACTACGATGGGGCCGGAGTATCCGGCCATTGTCGATTTTGCCGTCGTGGCGGGATTCCTGGCCGTGACGGCCGTACTGTCGAATTTATCCTTCAGGAGGGCCGCCTGATTGACTTCCCGGCCCCGTTGTCTTAAAATCTAATCAAATGATCCGAATAAAAATTAACGAGCGGTTCGTCGAGTTCGGTGAGCCGCCGAAGCTCATGGAGGTCCGCGCAAGGTTCAAACCCGGCTCCGACCTCACGATACTGAACGGTTTCCCGACGCAGGAGAACCCTGTCCTGCGCGACGGGGACAATATTATCTTCATCAGGAAAGGGGCCATGCCCTCGCGGGACGAGCTTGAGTCCCTGATGATGGCGCGGCATACGCCCGGCGTGCACGAGGTGGTAAAGAAGGCCAAGGTCGGGATTGCGGGCCTGGGGGGCCTGGGTTCCGCCGTGGCCGTGGCGCTTGCGCGGCTTGGCGTGGGCGAGTTGGTGATAGTGGATTTCGACATCGTAGAGCCGAGCAACCTGAACCGCCAGCAGTATTTCATCGACCAGATAGGCAGGCCCAAGACGGAGGCGATGGAGGAGAACTTGAGAAGGATAAACCCGTACGTGAAGGTGTCCTCGCATAAGGTCGTCCTGAACGAGGGGAATATCCCGGAATATTTCTGCAGGGTAAACGCGCTCGTCGAGGCGTTCGATACGGCGGAGTCCAAGGCCATGCTCTTGAATACGATGGCCGAGCACTGTCCGGATGTGCCTGTGGTGACGGCTTCCGGAGTCGCGGGACACGGGCCTTCCAACTCCATAAAGACCATGCCGTTCGGGAAATATTTCATAGTGGGAGACCAGGAGACCGAGGCGGCGACGGGCATGGGGCTGATGGCGCCCAGGGTGGGCATCGCGGCGCACCATCAGGCGAACTGCGTCCTCAGGATTTTGCTGGGCGAGCCGGGAGAGTAGAGGGGGTTCTGTTGGCAGATTTTTTGTGTGACGCGGAGGACGCGCTCGGAAGGGCAAAGGCGCCGTCTCCCGCCGAGCTTGACGACATACTTTCGCGCGCGGGGGAACTGAAGGGCTTATCCCTCTCCGATGCGGCGAAGCTACTTATGATCGAGAACGAAGACGCCCTTGGCGCCGTTTACGAAAAGGCGGCGGAGGTAAAGTCCGCCGTGTTCGGCCCGCGCGTCGTATTGTTCGCCCCGCTTTATCTCTCCAATTACTGCTCGAACGACTGCCTGTATTGCGGCTTCAGGAAATCCAATACGACAGCCCGCAGGAAGGCACTTTCGCCGGACGAGGCCGTGGAGCAGGCGAAGATACTCTCCCGGACGGGCTTCAAGAGGATTATACTCGTCGCGGGCGAGCACCCGCTTTACTCCGGGGTGGATTACCTGATTAAAATCGCGGAAGAGATATATTCCCGCACCGACATGCGGATACTGCACGTAAACTCCGCGCCGGTCTCCGTGGAGGACTTCAAAAGGCTCAAATCCGCAGGCTACGGCGTATATCAGTGCTTCCAGGAAACATATCACAAAGAGAGCTATAAAGTCCTTCACCCGACGGGAAAAAAATCCGACTTCCTCTACAGGCTTTCCGTGATGGACAGGGCTCTGGAAGCCGGTTTCGGAGACGTGGGGATAGGCCCGCTCCTTGGGCTTTACGATTACCACTACGACGCCCTGGCCGCGATTGCGCACTCGAAGCACCTTGAGGCGAAATTCGGCGCATGCGCGCATACCATCTCCGTGCCCCGGCTCAAGTCCGCCGAGGGCGCCGAGATTAAGGACGCCCCGTATCCCGTGAGCGACGAGGATTTCAGGAAGATTGTCGCCGTATACCGCCTGTCCGTCCCGCAGGCGGGCGTTGTGGTCTCCACGCGCGAGCCTGCGAAGCTCCGAGAGGAATGCCTGCTTTGCGGCGCGTCGCAGATTTCCGCAGGGTCGTCCACAGAGCCGGGCGGCTACGGCCGGTCGACCGGCGGCATCCCGCGGGATAGGAGCACCTCCCAGTTTCATCTTGGCGATATAAGGCCATTGCCTGAGATGGCGAGGGTGATAGCCGAAATGGGGTTTCTGCCGTCTCTGTGCACGGCCTGCTACAGGAGCGGGCGGCAGGGGAACAATTACCTGCACGTCGCCTCGTCCGGGAACTTGAACGAGCTCTGCACGGCGAACGCGCTTCTCTCGTTGAAGGAGTATTTGATTGACGTGAGCCCGCAGCCGGAAGGGCGGGAGATTATAGAGGCCGCGCTGAACAGGTTCCTGGAAGAATTCAAAGGCAAGCTCAAGGAAGACGTAAAGAAGAAGATGAAGATGGTCGAGAAAGGGGAGCGCGACGTCCACTACTGATGTTTATCCTTATTACCCTCCCCCGCCACTGGGGGAGGGGGAACCGGCTCCTGCCGGTGGGTGGGGGCTGAATCCGGCTTAATTCGCTTGTATTGCCGTAATCCCTCTGATAAAATTCCCGCATGTTCCCGAAAAACCTGATAATAGACTGCGACGACACCCTCTGGGAGAATAACCGTTTTTTCCTGGACG
>JAJYGS010000045.1 GCA_021785055.1 Nitrospirota bacterium
CTTTTAAGAAGTTTATCGGGTCGAGTATCTTTTCGCCTATGGCGGGATGATCCTTTATCTGGGCGTATTCCTCGCTGGAGAGCTTGCCCGCCTTGTTCAATATATTCGCGGCTATGCCTATCTTGCCTATGTCGTGCAGGACGCCTGCGTGCTGGAGCGCCTGTTTTCTGTCCTCCGGAAGCCCCATCTCCTCGGCTATCATCATGGCAAGGAGCGTTACGCGCTCGGAGTGGCCCTTGGAGTATTTGTCCTTGGCTTCGAGCGCGTTTACAAGCGCCCGGACGGTATTGAAATAGCTCGACCGTATGTCCCTGTAGAGGTTCGAGTTTTCCACGGCTATTGCGGCCTGTCCGGCAACTGTCGTAAGGAGGTTAAGGTCGTCCTGGGTGAAAGGCTCGCCGTTTTGTTTGTTGTTTATGTTAAGGACGCCTATGACCTTGCCCTTGACAAAGAGCGGCGCGGCTATTAGCGACGTGGTCGTATACTGGATGTCGTTCGGCAGGTTGAAACGCGGGTCGGATTCTATGTCCGTAACCAGGAGCGGTTTCCCTTCCTTAGCGACATACCCTGAAATGCCCTCGCCCATCTTCACACTGCGGAGCCGGATGCCTTCTTCCAGCCCGACGGAATAAGCGACTTCCAACTCGTCTGAACCCTCGTTGATGAGCATCAGCGAGCAGATTTCCGCGTTCATGGTCCTTGCCATGGTCTTGACTATAACCTCGACCACGTTGTCCTTATCCACAAGCGAGTTCAGGATGTTGCCGATATGGTTGACAGTGGTAAGCCGCTCCACGACCTTCTCGAGGTCGGAGTTCTTGTGGGCGAGGTCTTTTATAAGCATGGCTATCTGGTTGTTGGCTTCCTCCACTTCCTTCACCCGCGCCGTAAGCTGGATGTTCACGGCCTCAAGCTCGTGCTTGTGCTTCAGTTCCGTCTCTATCCGAGCCTTTTCGGCCTTTATCTTTTCGGTGATGTCCCGGACGACTTCGATAGCATGGATTATGTTGCCGTTTATATCCCGGATGGGCGCGGATATGCTCTGGACTATCCTCTCCCTTCCATCCGCAAGATAGAAGGAGGACTGGTGTTCGTGGACCATGCCGTCCACGAAGACCTTGATAACCCCGCAGTGCGGGCATGGGGTGTTCCTGCCGTGAATGCTCCTGTAGCAGCTGTCTCCCGCGCGCACGCCGGGGAATATTTCCATGTTGCGGGGGTTCATGTCCTGGATTGTCATATCCCGGTCGAGGATGGAAACGCCGTCCGGCATCGCCTCTATCATGCTCTTCAAGCGGGCGTGGGAGTTGGATATCTCGAAGCTCCTTATAAGCTCGCCCTCTTTACGGCTGTTTTCCTGGTTAAGTTCGTGGATGCGCCCAAGCATCTCCACAAACTTCCTTTGGAGACGCCCGAGCTCGTCGCTCCTGGTGTTGTTAAGTTCCACGTTCTCGCCCCGCTCGGCCTTTTCCATCGCCGTCTTGAGCTTTCTTATCGGCCTGTTGACGAGTATCTCAAGGACGACAAAGACCGCAGCCGCAAGGAAAAGGCATATCAGGAGTCCGGATATTAAAAGCTGTTTTAAGTGGCTGTTTATGGCGGCGTCCGCCCCTACGAGGGAATAGCTTACCTCCAGCACCCCGTTGACGCGCTGGTTTTTGTTGTGGCAGCCGTAGCAGGCCGGGCGGTTGTAGATGGGTTTTACCAGGAAGAGCTTGTTCTGGCCGTTTTTGTTGAAGATGAAGGTTTTTACGGCCTGCCTGTATTGTGCATAGTTTTCATCGTCTACCGGCTTGCCTATCTCGGCGGGATTTGAAGAGCTCAGGATAATCCTGTTGACGCCGAAGATCCTGACGTCCTGTATGTCCTTGTTTTTGCCTATCTGCTCAAGCGAGTCCTGGACTTCCTGGCGCTCGCCCTTCAGCATGTCCTGGACAAGGCCCGATTCTATCGTACCGGAGAGCAGACGGAGGTTGTTCTCGACGGATTTTTTATAGAACCGGCGCTCCTCGCGGATGTTGTTCAGCGTGGAGACAACGAGGAACAGGACTATGGAACCGGCGACGAATATTACTATTTTCGCCTTGAGATTGCTGTTGATTTCGCAGAGCAGTTTCTTCATAATCACCAGGCGCCATTATAGAATAGATTAACGCGCTTCGGGCAAAATAACGCCACCAAATTGCTTATGCAAGTTCCAGGCCTTTTGAATATTAAAGGAATTATTTTTATCGACATACTATAACCCGATATAAAAATTAAACTTTTTTAAAACTACCGATACCCGCTTGCAGTAGCTGAATAAAAAACGGAGCGATGCATAATACATTCGTATTATTTTATGCGCGTTTTCAAACGGCGTTTTTGCTCGTAAACGCTCAATAAACAAGAGCAATAAAATCATGTATGTCGAGATTGCCATAGGCCTGGCGTCAAGAAAGACGTTCACTTACAAGGTACCGGAGTGCCTGCGGGATAAGGCCCGTCTTGGGCAGAGGGCCATAGTCCCCTTTTCCGGCGGGACGAAGACCGGCTTTATCGTCGGCTTTTCCTCCGGAGGCGGGCCTTTCGACTACAAAGAGATAACCGACCTGCCGGATGCGGCCCCGCTTGTGCCGGACGGACTGCTTAAGCTTGCCGGGTGGATTTCCGAATATTACATGGCCCCCCTGGGCATGGTTCTGGCCGCGGCAATCGCCCCCGGCGTGGAGGAAGACAAGCCTTCCCGCCCCAGAAAAGAGGTGCGCGAGGCCGGTGGACCGGCTTCGGGATGGGCAGGAAACGAGCCGGAGCTTGTTTTAACCGCCCCGCAGGAAGAGGCCCTGCGGAAGATTCTCCGGAGTATCGACGGCGGCGGTTTTGCCCCGTTTCTCCTGCACGGCGCGACGGGCAGCGGCAAGACCGAAGTATACTTAAGGGCAATTAAACCCGTGGTGGAGGCCGGAAAGGGCGCAATCGTCCTTGTGCCGGAGATCTCGCTAACCCCCCAGCTTGTGAGGAGGTTCTCAGGCCGCTTCGGGGAGAAGGTCGCTGTGCTGCACAGCGGCCTGACGCCTTCCCAGAGGCGGCAGCAGTGGCGGCGAATAAGGCAGGGAGAGGCCAAAGTCGCCGTGGGCGCGCGTTCCGCCGTCTTCGCGCCGTTCGAGAGCGTCGGCATGATTGTCGTGGACGAGGAACACGACGCCTCCTACAAGCAGGAAGAGGGCGTGCGTTATAACGCGCGGGACGCGGCGGTCATGCGCGCGAAGCTCGAAGATTGCCCGGTAATCATGGGCAGCGCGACGCCGTCTCTTGAGAGCTACCATAACGCCCTCGCCGGAAAATATACCCTCCTCCAGCTTCCGGACAGGGTCTCCGGCAGGCCCATGCCTGAAGTGCGGCTGATAGACCTGAACGAGCCGGTAGACCGGGCCGGTAGACCGGCCTCTGAGCCGAGCGGCCTGCTGCTTACGGAGCCGTTGATAAGCGCGGCGAAGAAAAGGCTCGAAAACGGGGAGCAGGTCCTTTTTTTCCTTAACCGCAGGGGATACTCCGACTTCATAATCTGCCGGGACTGCGGGGAAGTCCCGAAATGCGGTTCCTGTTCCGTCCCGATGACATACCACAGGCGGGCGCGGGAGATGAAATGCCACTGGTGCGGCGCGGCCCATCCCGCGCCTTCCGTCTGCCCCAAGTGCGGCGGAGACAGGATAAAATATATAGGGGGCGGGACCGAAAAACTCCAGCGCGAGTTGGAGCGCCTGTTCCCGGATTTCAGTACCTCCCGCATAGACAGAGACAGCATCGCCCAGGGCGGCGGCTTCGTGAAGCTCCTGGACGATGTCGCCTCCGGTGAGACGAAAATAGTCGTCGGGACGCAGATGGTATCGAAAGGACACGACCTGCCGGGCATCGGCCTTGTCGGGGTCGTCCTTGCCGATTACGGCCTGAACCAGCCGGACTTCCGGGCGTCTGAGCGGACGTTTCAGGTGGTTACGCAGGTGGCGGGCCGCTCCGGGCGCGGAGACATCCCGGGCGAGGTCGTAGTCCAGACTTACAGGCCGGAGCATTACAGCCTGCAATGCGCGTCCCGGCACGACTACAAGTCCTTTTACGAAGAAGAGATAATATTCCGGAAGGACCTGAACCTGCCGCCGTTTTCCAGGCTCGCGCTGGTGGCGGTGAAGGGCGTGAAACCGGAGAAGGCCCAGGCCGGCGCGGCGGGGGCGGCGGATATATTAAAAAACGAGGCGCAGGGAAGGGGCGTGGATGTAATTGGCCCGGCCCCGGCGCCTGTTTTTCGCGTGCGCGGCAAGTATAGGTATTTCATAACACTGCGCTCAAAAAGCCATAAGAAACTCCACGAAGTCCTTGAGGCCGGGCTTAGGCTAATCGAGCAGAAAAAGGCCGCCCCGGCCTGCCGTGTGGACGTGGACATAGACCCGCAGGGCATGATGTGATGGAAACCCTCGACTCCATAAAAATCCGCAGTTTTGAGGTAAAGGTATATCAGGCCGAAAACGGATACCGGTTCTCGCTCGACGCGCTGCTTCTGGCCGATTTCCCGGCTCTGAAATCCTGCAAAAATATTCTTGAACTCGGCGCGGGCAGCGGCGTCGTCTCGCTGCTTTTGGCCCTGAAATACCCGAAGGCGCGCGTTACCGGCGTGGAGATTCAGGAATCGCTATACAGGCGGGCGGCAAGGAACGCCGAGATAAACGGCCTCTCGGACAGGGCAAATTTCATCCATGCAGACCTCCGGGAGATTCCGAAAATACTCCCCATAGGGTCTTTCGAGCTTTGCGTGATGAACCCGCCGTTTCGCAAGACCGGCACGGGCAGGATAAGCCCAGGCGATGAGCGCGCAACCGCCCGGCACGAGCTGAAGGGCGGGATAGAAGAGGCAATCAAAACCGCGCGGATTATGCTTAAGAACATGGGAAGGCTCTGCCTCGTTTATCACCCGGAACGCCTTGGCGAGTTGATAACACTGATGAAATCAAACGCCCTGGAGCCGAAGAGGCTTAGGTTTATTCACTCGCACAAGGGGGACAGGGCCAGGATGATGCTCGTCGAGGCTGTGAAGGACGGCGCCCCGGGCGTGACGGTGCTTCCTCCGCTTTTCGTATACGAACGGGAGAAGGAGTATACCGCCGAGATGAGGGAGTTTTACGGATTTTTGCCCATGCCCACTGCCCGCTCAGGGCCGGACTTGCGCTAAGCCCGCCTGAGTGTTACTCTTTAATTGAGTAGAAAAATCAGAAAATTCAAGCATGGATTGGAGGTAACGCCATGATGGAGAGAAAAGGCGTCGCCGCTATGAAGGGCCAGCCTTTAACCCTGCTCGGCCCGGAGCTTAAAGAGGGCGACAGGGCTCCGCAGTTTACGTGCACGGACATAAAGCTGAACGAATATACCCTCGACAAAACGGGGGGCAAGATAAGGCTCATC
>JAJYGS010000069.1 GCA_021785055.1 Nitrospirota bacterium
AGGCTGGAGGCTCGGCTATGCCGCCGGTCCGAAGGAAGTCATAGGCGCGATGACGAATATACAGTCCCAGAGCACGTCCAATCCCTGCTCCATCACGCAGAAGGCCGCCGTCGAGGCCTTAAACGGCCCGCAGGACTTCCTGCCGGTGATGGTCGCGGAGTTCGACAAGCGCCGGAAGTATATCGTCGAGCGCCTCAATTCCATACCCGGAGTGTCGTGCCCGATGCCTGTCGGCGCGTTCTACGCCTTCCCGCGCGTCTCGCCGTTGTATGGTAAAAGCTTCAACGGCAAAAAGATAAACGGCTCGTCCGACATGGCGGCATACCTGCTGGAAGAGGCGAAGGTGGCCGTCGTCTCCGGCGACGCTTTCGGCGCGGACGACTACATCCGCCTTTCCTACGCCACTTCGATGGCTGCCATCGAAAAGGGCTTGGGCAGGATAGAGAAGGCGGTAGCCGCACTGTCGTAAATTAGGCGAAAACCCGTCATTCCCGATAGAGGCGTTCGGGAATGACGGATTATCGCGGCCAGCCTGTCATTCTGAGCGCAGCGAAGAATCCAAAGTTGACTTTAAAAGTCAGGTATCGTAACGCCAGACAAAATTCACTCCAATCGTTCCATTCGTTGTCGTCCGATTGGTGAAGTTCGTTCTTGGTAGCCGCTACTATTAACCGCGATAACTCCTTATTACACCACGATTATACCGTTAAAAATCGAATTTTTTCTCCGGTATCGAAAACGGGGCTAAAACGGCCTCTGCGGGCGGGTTTCGGGGCGAAAAACGGGCGCGGGGAAGGTGTATTTTTTGGTTAATAAGCAGGTGTTTATCTTATGCACAAAAAAGCCGGCGGTCTGTAGGGGGGAATACAGCGCGCCGGCCTTTTTGTGAATGTTTTTAACGGCTTAGCAGCCGACGGGAACTTTCGTAATCATCCTGCGGACCATCTTCACGGCACCGTTTTCGTAGGTGAGGATGACGTGGTCGCCAGGCTTGTAGCCTTTCATCATTGCTGCGGTAGCCTTCAAGGTCATGTTTTTATTGGTGTTTTTCGGGCAGAAGACAACCGTGCCCTTTGCCGCGTTCACGGCCTTGAGCATACCCTGCGCCCTCATCTCGGCAGCAAACGCGGAAGCTGCGATGCTACAAACAAAAAATGCCGCTATCAAAGATAATAAAACCTTCTTCATGTCTACCTCCCTTGAAATTTTCACTGCCCCCCGGTTAATTATAACCTAACGTTTCTGTGACAAAAATCACAGAAAGAATATCAGACGGTTTGTAAATTTTCAAGAAAAATAAAACTGTATTTGACTATAAAAAAGAAGTGATGGTAAAGTATAATAAAATAAGGAGACTATGGCATTGGATAACTTGTTGATTTTCGAGAAAAGCTCTCCCGGAAGGCAGGGATATTCCCTGCCGGGAGCGGACGTGCCGCTTTACCCGATGGACGAGCTTATCCCGCCGGAGTTTATCCGAAGCGCCCCGTCCATGCTTCCGGAGCTTTCCGAGCCGGAAGTCGTGCGGCATTTCATAAACCTCTCCCGGAGAAACTTCAGCGTTGACGGCAACTTCTACCCGCTCGGCTCCTGCACGATGAAGTATAACCCGAAGGTGAACGAAGAGGCGGCGGGGATACCCGGTTTCGACATGATACACCCGTTGCAGCCGGTTGAAAATTCCCAGGGTGCGCTTAAGATTATGCACGAGCTGGAGCTGATGCTCTGCGAGATCGGCGGGATGGAGCGGGTGTCGCTTCAGCCGGCGGCGGGCGCGCAGGGCGAGCTTGCCGGCATGCTCATGGTGCGCGCATATCACGAAGCGGGCGGCGAGGCGGACGTGCGCGACAAGGTGATAATCCCGGACTCCGCCCACGGCACAAATCCGGCCTCTGCGCGGCTTGCCGGGTTTCATGTGGTCGAGGTGAAGTCTACGCCGGAAGGGCTTGTTGACCCGGCGCACCTGCGGGAGATCGCCGGGCCGGATACTGCGGGCTTCATGCTCACGGTGCCGAACACCCTTGGGCTTTTCGAGAAGGACATCCTTGAAATTTCCGGTATTATCCATGACGCGGGCGGGCTGATGTACATGGACGGCGCAAACTTGAACGCCCTTGTCGGCCTCGTGCGTCCCGGAGACATGGGGTTCGACGTAGTGCATTTCAATCTTCACAAGACCTTCTCCACACCGCACGGCGGCGGCGGGCCGGGCGCCGGGCCTGTGGGCGTGAAGGCGCTATTAGCGCCTTATCTTCCCACGCCTACCGTCGAAATAGAGGGCGGCAGATATTTCCTCGATTACGACAAGCCCTTGTCCATCGGGCGGTTGCAGGCGTTCGGCGGCAGCTTCGGAGTCCTTGTGCGCGCGTGGGCGTATATCAGAACGATGGGCGCGGAAGGGCTTAGTGAGGTCTCGGAAAACGCGATAATCAACGCAAATTACCTCCTGGCGCGGCTTAAGGGGCATTATCAGCCCGCGCACGACAGGTTCTGCATGCACGAGTGCGTCTTCTCGGCCAGAAGGCAGAAGGAGCGCGGGATACACGCGATGGACATCGCCAAGCGGCTCCTGGATTACGGTTTCCACGCGCCGACGGTATATTTCCCGCTCGTCGTGGAGGAGGCGATAATGATCGAGCCGACGGAGACGGAATCGAGAGAGACGCTAAACGCCTTTATCGACGCGATGATAAAAATTGACGACGAGTCCGCCGCAGACCAGGAACTCCTTAAAAACGCCCCGCACACGACCTATCTCTCCCGCCTTGACGAGGCCGAGGCCGCCAGACACCCGGTAATCCGCTACATTCCTTCATAACAGCCCCTCATTTATCTTGTATTTTTTAAGACGGTTGATATAATCCGGTAGCGCCCTCACCCCCTGCCCCTCTCCCAGAGTGCGAGGGGTTAAGGAAAACGCCCTCACCCCCTGCCCCTCTCCCGGAGGGCGAGGGGTTAAGGAAAACGCCCTCACCCCCTGCCCCTCTCCCGGAGGGCGAGGGGTTAAGGAAAAATTTTATATGGAAAAAACGGAGCAAATTCCAAAATATATTTTAGAACTGGCGAGGCAATTTCGGCAGGCGCCGACATCGACGGAAGAGTTTCTGTGGCATTGCATACGAGACAGACAAATCAGCGGGTACAAGTTTCGTCGGCAACATCCGATTGGACGGTATATTGCCGATTTTTACTGCCATGAAGCATCGCTTGTGATCGAGTTGGACGGGAAGTATCATTCATCAGAAGACCGGAAGGAATACGACAAGGCGCGGGATGAGGAATTGACTCTCCGGGGGCTGAGGATTCTTCATGTTCCATCGAAAGAGGTTGTCCTTAATCCAGAGAAGGTTCTTACCGATATAATAAATTTTTTTCCTTAACCCCTCTACCCATGGGAGAGGGGCAGGGGGTGAGGGAGGATTGGTCCGGTTGATATAATCCGAATATGAGTATTAGAAAGTCCATAACGAAAAAAGATTCGCTCTTCATCTGGACTCGCGATAGGTGGTGTTGCAGGTACTGTGGAAGACCTGTAATATTCGGTACGTCTATGAAAATGCTTGCCCGTTTATCACCGGAAAGAGGTTATTATCATCCTCACTGGAAACGCGAAAACTCGCCTCTTCTTGATGAGCTTGGAGCCTCTGTTGACCATATAAATGCTGTGGCCAACGGTGGCTGTAATTCGATTGATAATTATAATACGTCATGCTGGAGATGCAACAAGGACAAGAATGACAAGCCGTTAGGGGGTTGGGGAAAAATAATAGAATCGTTGCCTTCTAATTGGGATGGTCTGTCTTCTCTGTTTGTCAGATTTTATGATGATGAATCGGCTGACTCCACGGATAAACAATGGTATAGACTTTTATGTAAGTAAATGTAGGGAACAAATTAATGCCTAAAGAAAAAACCTTCTTCGCGTGTCAGGCGTGCGGGTCGATGTCCCCGAAATGGATGGGGAAATGCCCGGAGTGCGGCGGATGGAACACGATGGTCGAGGAGCGCGAAGCCCCGCCTGAGCGCGGCGCGGCGGCGCAGTATATCGACTCCGCAAAGGGCCGCCCCACGCCGATTGCGGAGATAAAAAGCGAGGGCGAGCACAGGGACATTATCGGCATCGGGGAACTGGACAGAGTTCTGGGTGGCGGAATTGTTAAAGGCTCGGTGGTGCTTGTCGGCGGAGACCCCGGCATCGGCAAATCCACGCTGATGCTCCAGGCGATGGACGAGCTGGGCAGGCGCGGAAAGCGCGTCCTGTATGTCTCCGGCGAGGAGTCCGCGCGGCAGATAAAGATTCGCGGCGAGCGGCTGGGAGTCGGCTCTGAGGGCCTGTACGTCCTGGCGGAGAACGTGCTCGAAGACATCCTCCGGCACGCCTCCGAGGTGAGGCCGGACGCCTTCGTCGTGGATTCCGTCCAGACGCTCTATACCGCGTCGATTTCTTCCGCGCCGGGGAGCATCTCCCAGGTGCGTGAGGGGGCCGGACAATTGGTCGCGTTCGCAAAAAAGACCGGGACGCCGGTGTTCATCGTCGGCCACGTGACGAAGGACGGCTCCATCGCCGGGCCGAGAGTGCTGGAGCACATGGTGGATACGGTTCTATACTTCGAGGGGGACAGGGGACACGCCTTCAGGATACTGCGCGCGGTGAAGAACCGCTTCGGCTCTACGAACGAGATCGGCGTCTTCGAGATGAAAGGCGCAGGTCTCAAGGAGGTAAAGAACCCGTCGGAGATATTCCTCGCGGAGCGCAGGGCCGACGTGACCGGCTCCGTCGCGGTATCGACGGTGGAAGGGACGCGCCCGATAATGGCCGAGCTTCAGGCGCTCGTTACGCCGACGACATTCGGCAACCCCCGCCGCACGGCCATCGGCGTGGACTTCGGGAGGTTCACGCTCCTGCTCGCCGTGCTGGAGAAAAGGGTCGGGCTTCACCTCATGGGGCAGGACGTATACGTTAACGTGGTCGGAGGACTGAAGGTGGACGAGCCGTCCGTTGACCTGGGGCTTATGGCGGCGGTGGCGTCGGCGTTCAGGGACGTGCCGGTGCCGGCAAATGTCGTCGTTATGGGCGAGGTGGGTCTGGGAGGCGAGGTGCGGGCGATTGCGCAAGCGGAGATGCGCGTTCACGAGGCGGCGAAACTTGGCTTTGCAAGGTGCATCCTGCCGGCCTCCAATCTCTCAAAGATGCACAAGGTCAGGGGCATAGAGCTTGTCGGTGTTTCGCAGGCCGACGAGGCCCTGGAGGCGGTGCTTGGATGAAATATATAGTTTCGCGGACGGTATACCGTGCTGCTGGTTAAATCGATTAAAAAAACCGAATAATCAGTGCAGCCCCGCCGGAGCGCCACCCCTGGCCCGTTTCAGGAGGGCCAGGAA